>NZ_WWSA01000025.1:0-46523 GCF_009875615.1 Dorea sp. BIOML-A1 | reverse complement strand
TAACTATTTCCAACACCTTCTTCACATTCACTGGAACGGCTTTCTACTTTTTATTCCGTGGGTGTCGAATGCCTTACGAATGAAATGGCAATTGCGTAACCGTAGTGGCCTTCACCGGGTTACACTTCCGGGCATTTTATTTATTAACATTCGCTGCCAGTCACGACTTGAAGGAAACAATAGATAAGGATTATTGTGAATGTGGAATGCCGTTAGAAACAGTTGGAGAGTCAGAAGCACCGTTAAAGGAACGAAGCGAACGTGTTTGAGGCGAACGCCGAGTTTGAGCGTAGTTCCTTTGCTTTTAGGTGATTCTGGCTCTCTTAGTGTTTCTTATGGTATGGAACCTGAACAAGAAGCCTTATCTATTGTTTCCTTCAAGGACTGAGAGGCCGCTTCCCAGTTAATAAATTAAATCCCAAGCTTATTTTATATCAGAATATACGACGTTTCCTCCGCAGATCGTATATTTCACCTTACCGGTAAGTTCCTCTCCGGTAAATGGTGAGTTTGATGATTTGGAAGTATATTCTTTCGGGATCCATGTTTCATCAGGGTCAAATATAACAAAGTCTGCATCTGCACCTTCCTGAATTGTTCCGTAAGGCAGATGGTATAGCTTTGCAGGATTCACTGTCATTTTTTCCAGAAGTTGTATCATGGTCAGATATCCGGGCTTTACAAGGTTGGTGATACCGAGTGCAAGGGAGGTCTCGAGACCGATAATGCCGCTTGGGGCTTCTGTGATCGGTTTGGATTTTTCTTCTGTGCTGTGTGGGGCATGATCCGTAGCAATTAGGTCAATAGTTCCATCAGCGAGTCCTGCAATAATCTGCTGGCGGTCATTTTCCGTACGAAGCGGCGGATTCATCTTTGCCAGCGTGCCATGTTCCAAAACAGCGTCTTCTGTTAAGGAGAAGTGGTGCGGTGTTGCCTCAGCGTGTAATTTTGCTCCCAGTTTTTTGTATGTACGGATCAGATCAATCGATACACCGGAACTGATATGCTGGATTACAACATCTGCACCGGAACGGAGCGCCAGAAGACAGTCTCTTGCCACCAGTGCTTCTTCGGCAATGGATGGAGAACCGTAGATGCCGAGTGCATCGGATACTTTGCCATGATTGATTCCGTTGTTGCGGATAAAAGCCGGGTCTTCTTCGTGAAGACTGATCGGAACGTTTAACTTTGCGGCATTTTTCATCGCTTGATAGCAGAACTCAGCATTCAGAAGAGGGATGCCGTCATCGGTAAATCCGCATGCCCCGGCTTCTTTTAATGCAAGCATGTCTACTTCGTCCCGGCCCTTTAATGAATGGGAGATTGCAGCAGCCTGGAAGATACGGATATCTTCTTTGGAAGCACGTGCAAGATTATCTTTTAGGGTGTCTGTATTGTCGACCGTAGGGGATGTATTCGCCATACAGATTACAGTAGTAAACCCGCCTTTTGCAGATGCCTTTGCTCCTGTATGGATATCTTCTTTATATGTAAATCCCGGATCACGGAAATGTACATGTGTATCGATGAGTCCCGGTCCGACAACGAGTCCTCCGGCTTCTAGAATCTCCTCGGAATCTTCTGAAATTTCAGGTGCGATTCTTGCAATTTTTCCGTTCTTCACCAGTATATCCATATGCTCGGACAGACCAGATGCAGGATCTACCACAAGTCCATGTTTGATGATCATGATAAATTTCCTCCTTAAAAATCTGATGTTAAAATACAGTAAATATTATAAATGTAGTATAATGTATTGGAAATGAGCTTGTCAATTAGGAGACATGGAACAGGAAAGCTGAATATATGAGAAATAAAAGGAGCACGTAGAACAGAAATGGGATTTAAACGTTTGGAAAAAAATTTGATCGATATTATAAAAGAAGAACAGGCAAAACTTGGATTTCGGAAAGAAGAGATCCGTTTGTATTATCCATTGATTTCCCTCAATCATTTCTTTGAGGCGGATGACGATGTGGATGAGATGCAGACACGTCTGGAACAGTTCCCGGAAGAAGTAAAGAAAAAACTCGGAGATATCTGTGTGACGCACAAAAAAGACAGATTCTGCCTGCATATTCCGGAACAGGGAAGTGTCTATGTACATGAACATACGGCAGAAAATGAATTCATCAAAAAGCTGGTGGAGCTGATGATGAATCACGGAATCAAAAAAGAAGATATCCTTGCGATATTTCAGAAAGAGGCAAAAGATATCAGGGTGGGAGATATGCACAACGGAGAATTTGACTTTTGGGTAAGATTTCCGGAAGAAAATGAGGACGAATACTATTACTGCTTTAAGGACGAAGGGTGTCATATGATCTATCACCGTTTTTTGCCGGAAGATTATGCAGATTTCGGATTCTGAAAGGCAGTCGGAAAAGAATAAAAATACAGATGCAGACAGGAATTATAATTATAACTTATAAATGCTGCCTGCATTTTTAATTATAAAATATCTTGCTATATGTAAAGATTCATGATAAGCTATCCTACATCGTGCTAAAGCAAAGACGTGCTAAAGCGATTTGGGTGAGGATTTATTCTCAAAATAATGACAATTACTTTGACGAATTTGCTGCAATGCGATTACGTTATCATAAAAAACTCAGGAGAGTCTTTTCGTAATGAAATGAAAAGCGCCGAAGGTGTAAGCAGAAAACAGATCTGCAAATCTCTCAGGCAAAAGGATGGAGGAATGAATTATGGGAATTTTTGGACGTATTGACACTTTTATCACATGGTTTGACGGAGTCGTATGGGGACTTCCGTTAATCATCTTAATTCTGGTCACAGGAATTTTTCTGACTGTGCGCTTGGGCCTTCTTCAGGTAAGGTATCTTGGGAAAGCGTTAAAATTCATGGTGAAAAATGAAGAAGATGGACACGGAGAAGTAACTAGCTTTGGAGCTCTTTGTACCGCATTATCGGCAACAATCGGTACCGGTAATATCGTCGGTGTGGCAACTGCAATTTCTGCAGGTGGACCGGGAGCGTTATTCTGGATGATCCTGACAGCATTTTTAGGAATGGCAACAAAGTATTCAGAAGGTCTTCTGGCAGTAAAATACCGTACGATCGATGAAGACGGGCATGTACTTGGCGGACCATTCTATTATATTGAGAATGGAATGGGTGTAAAGTTCAGATGGCTTGCAAAGATATTTGCATTCTTTGGAGCAGGGGTTGGATTATTCGGAATTGGTACATTTACACAGGTGAATGGTATCTCATCTGCAGTCCGTAACTTTTTTGATCCGAACATGGCATATACAGTAGCATTATTTGGAAATGATTATTCATGGGCAACTGTAATATCCTGTCTGGTACTGACGGTATGTGTCGGAATGGTTGTATTAGGTGGAATCAAGAGAATTGCAAAAGTATCTGAGATCGTCGTTCCGTTCATGGCGATTCTGTATGTAGTATTGGCAGTCATTATCATGGTGACAAATATTACCGCAATTCCGGCAGCTATTGTAACAATTGTAAAATCAGCATTTACCGGAAGCGCACTGGCCGGTGGTGCAATGGGAAGTATGATCGTAGCAATGCAGAAAGGTATTGCCAGAGGAATCTTCTCGAATGAATCCGGACTTGGAAGCGCACCGATCGCAGCGGCTGCAGCACAGACCAAAGAACCTGCAAGACAGGGACTGGTGTCAATGACCGGTACATTTATTGATACGATCGTAATCTGTACGATGACAGGACTTTCTATTGTCATTACAGGAACATGGAATACGGGACTGGAAGGTGTGGAAATTACGACAGCGGCCTTTCAGAAGGGACTTCCGTTCCCGCCGGTTGTGGCATCCTTTGCATTGATGATTTGTCTGGTATTCTTTGCATTTACAACGATTCTTGGATGGGATTATTACGGAGAACGATGCCTGGAATATCTGTTTAATAAGAATATGAAAGCTGTAAGAGCGTATAGATGGCTTTATATTATATGTGTATTCATCGGACCATATATGACGGTTGCGGCAGTATGGAATATCGCAGATATCTTCAATGCATTGATGGCAATCCCGAATCTGATAGCCTTGCTTGCACTCAGCAAAGTTATAGTAAAAGAAACGAAAGCATTTACGGAAAAGCTGAATGTGGAAGAGAAGAATCAGAGAATTCTCAAAGGAATGAATGCAGAGAATGTATAATAGAATATAAGTGCTATAGAGAATGTGGTGATAAAATAGCAGGGATTCTGGTATAAAGATCAGAATTCCTGTTATTATTTTTGAGTCGCTTATTTTGACGAAAATTTATGCAAGATGCAGAAAGTTATAAAAGTCCGTACTTCTTTCCAAGTGTCTGGATTGCCTCTAAAGATTCACCTGTTATTGAGGAAATTTTATCTAATGGGAGTTGTTCTTTGAGCATTGAGAGAATAAGTTTTTCAAGTGTTGCCTGTGTCCCTTTTTCGAATCCGATGCGTTCACCCTTTTCAATTCCACGATTTTCTCCAGTTTTGAGCAGAATATTTTTATCTCTGATTGCCTTTTGACGGGCTTCATATTCCAAGCGCTTTTTTTTATCTGCACTTAATCTGTCCAATTCATTGTATGCTTCCTGTAGGTTTGAATTTTTTTCAGCCATTCGTTTCAAATCCTCCCTGTTTTTTCCACTCAGAAAACGCATCCATTGTATCAAGTCTGTTTCGCTTTGTTGTTCTGGTGGTAATTTAGGTAATTCAAGGAGATGTATTTCCATCATGTCGGAGTATTCTTTTCCGGTTTGTGTATCACAAAATGCAATTCGACGATAATATTTATCATCTTCGGAAATGAGTACATGATTGAGAATACTTACCTGAATACATTTTTGAATATTATCATAACCATCGCCTTCATTGAGTTGTTCTGAATACATTTTGCTTAGATAATAAATGGTTCGATTCGCCCAGTAGTCATAATAGATAACCTGCATTTCAAAGTCCATCTGTGTTCCGCTTTTTAATTTTACTCTGACATCCAAAATGCCATATTTATCATCCTCTGATTCTTTTCTAAGAATTGTCGGTAGAAGTTGTGTATCCTCTACTTCATCTGGATGTACATTTAATATAGCTGCGATGATTCCTTTGCGAACATTTTTATTATGCATCATCTCTTTAAAACAGAAATCAACAGTTGGAAGCATGATAAAATCAGCCTGTTTCCGGTCATCTGTTTCTTTTATATCTGCTACTGCTTTTCCTTGATTGGTTATATTACGCTGTTTCTCTTTAGTTTTTCTCATAAGAATTCTCCTTTTACTTGCAAGATGAACTATCGTATGAAGTAAAGAATTCTCTATCTTCTTATATTTTAGCACAGATTCTTTTATTAGAAAAGGAAAAAAATTATAAGAATTTTTTTAGACTATTTTGATAAAATTCTTCAAACGATATTCAACTTTGTGGGGTGTCATCGGATTATCTGCCCGATTATCTGAGCCTGTAAGATTATTTGCCGATATGTTAATAGATTCTTATGCAGTTTTTCGAATGATTACTGCGTAAGGATAAGGTAGCATAAAATTATAAGTATTGCAATAAAAAAATTGTAAATGTATATTCCTTGCCTATATCCTTATTGAGAAATGCTTTAAGGTATAATAAAATAATGGAAAGATAATATCCGAAAATTAGAGCGGTGGTATGAAAAGAAAGGATAAATATGAGAAATTCTTTGTTTTTTTATGTATTTTTTGTATTTCTAACAGTGGGAGCAGTATGGTCTATTATGAGGCGTTGGAAGCGATACATGAAGTATTCAAATGGAACCTATCAAAATGCAGGACAAAAACTGATATTCAAAACAGAGTTATCGGTAACAGAAGTTATCCTGAAATTGCAGATGCCCGAAATTCAGGATACATTGTATTACGATTTTGAAAAAAAGAATGGCATATATTTCCTTAAAATAAATGGGATAAAAAGAATGGGCTTTCAGGGAGTCTTGAAGGGGTTGTTTACAGTTGAATTCACAGAAGGTGAAGAAACATATATTGTTATTCATCGCTATCATTCGATTCAAAACTTATATGCATCGGGATATGAGGCGGAAATATATGAATTTATGGTGAAAAAGTTAGATTGTATTCCACAATAAGAAAAATACTATGCTAATAAAGAAAATATAAAACAGAATATCTAATTTAAAAACACAGAAAATAAAACAAAAAATACATAATGTTTGTGTAAATTCGTGTAAAACGTGTTAAAATGTAAGAAAACAAAGGACAGGTGCAAAAATGAAGAAACAAAAGAAAGATCCATTGTATAAAAGCTTCGGTTATGCATTTGCCGGAATATTTGCAGTGGTAACGAAGGAACGGAATATGAAGATTCATTGTGTGGCAATGGTTTGTGTGGTGATCGCAGGATTCGTATTTCATATTACACCGGTAGAGTGGTGTATTTGCCTGACATTGTTTGGTCTGGTCATGGCATTGGAAATGGTGAATACGGCGGTGGAAGCAGTGGTCGATCTGGTCACGAAAGAGAGAAAGCCGCTTGCAAAGCTTGCAAAAGATGCTGCAGCAGGAGCAGTACTGATCGCGGCAATCATGGCAGCAATTGCAGGGATGATCATATTTATTCCAAAGCTTTTGGAAAGCCTGTCTATATAGACATCGAAAGGAGAACGACCTATGGAAAAGTTAGGAAGCGGATTAAAGAAAGTATTACTTGCAGGAATCGGAGCAGTTGCAGTCACAGGAGAGAAATCAAAAGAACTTCTGGATGAGATGGTGAAAAAGGGTGAGCTGACTGTTGAACAGGGCAAAGCACTGAATGAAGAACTTAAGCATAACATCAAGTCGACAGTAAAAGAAAAAGTGAATGTAAAAGTAAAAACATCTTCACCGGAAGAACTGGATGAGCTTTTGGATAAGATGACTCCGGAACAGATGGCATTGTTGAAACAGAGAATTGATGAGATGGAGAAAAAACAGGAAGAATTTGAAGCTGCAGAGACGGTAGAAGATCTGGCAGACGAATCCGTATGCGAAGATGCGGCAGAGAAAGCAGCGGAAGAAGAGACAGCTGAGAACGAGGACATTTAAAGAGGAACAGGTTCATGAGTAAGGGAGAATCCAAAGAATACCGTACCAGGTTAAAGGAGATTACATCCGTACTTCATAAATATGGAATCACCAGGGGAATTACGCCTCAGAAACTCCGGATGATACTGGAGGATCTGGGGCCTACTTATATTAAAATCGGTCAGATTATGTCACTGCATTCAGACATTTTACCGAAAAGGTATTGTGATGAACTGATGTGTCTGCGTTCAGAAGTAACTCCGATGGAATTTCCGGAAGTAAAAGAAGTAATCGAACAGGCATATGGTTGTCCGTGGAATGAAATATTTGCATTTATTTCCGATACACCACTGGGATCAGCATCCATTGCACAGGTCCACAGAGCAGAACTGCTCAGCGGTGAACAGGTTGTTATCAAGGTTCAGCGAACAGGTATTTATGAAATTATGGCAAGAGATATCGGACTCCTTCGGAAGGCAGTAAAGCTGATGCCGCCGATCAGTCTGAAAGGAATGGCTGACTTCGACCAGGTACTGGATGAACTTTGGAATGTGACACGGGAAGAGATGAATTTTCTCACCGAAGCATCGAATATGGAAGAGTTTGCCAGACGGAATGCGGATGTCGTATATGTAAGAACACCGAAACTATATCAGGAATATACAACCATGCATGTGCTGGTCATGGAATACATCGAAGGGCCTGCAATCGATGATAAAGAGAAACTTCTGGCAGGCGGATACGATCTGGAAGAGATCGGGATCAAGCTGATCGATAATTATATCAAACAGGTGATGGAAGACGGTTTCTTCCATGCAGATCCCCACCCGGGAAATGTAAAGATCCAGGATGGCAAGATTGTATGGATCGATATGGGAATGATGGGAAGACTGACCGAACGGGATAAAGAACTGATCGGAAAAGCAATCCGCGGCATTGCAGAAAATGATATCGGCATGATCCAGGAAGCAGTCATGGCACTGGGTGAATTTAAAGAGAAACCAGATCAGAGCGTATTGTATGAAGATATCAGTGAACTGATGTCGAAGTATGGGTCCTTAGATATGGGAGAGATCGATGTTGCAGAAGTGATGATGGATCTTATGGAAGTGATGAAGGAAAATAAGATCCGTATGCCGCATGGTCTGACGATGCTGGCAAGAGGATTGACTAACATGGAAGGCGTACTTGCAGACATTGCTCCACAGATCAATATGATCGAGATCGCATCCAGACATATTTCAGAGAGTATGTGGAAAGATCTGGATTGGAAAAAAGAATTAAAACATGCAGGAAAGAATCTTTACCGTTCGATGCATAAAGCAGTAGAAGTCCCGGGACTTGCAGCGGATGCATTGCATGGTCTGATGAAAGGTCAGACAAGAGTCAACCTGGATCTGCATGCATCCAACGATCTGGCACAGTTACTGAGGCGTCTTGTGCGGAATGTGGTAATGGGATTGTGGGTGATGGCATTGCTGATTAGTTCAAGCATTATCTGCACTACCAATATGAGCCCGAAGATCTGCGGGATCCCGGCAATTGGTGCGATTGGGTATTTATTTGCATTTGCGATTGTGATGTATGTGCTTATTAAGCATATTCTTTCCAAATGAATTTGAGATTTATTCTCGGTTTTATGGGCAAATATGCCGACAAAATGATACGAGAATCTGTATTTGTACCAAAAAATGAACAAAATAACAGTCGGAATCGCTAGACTTTTGATGATACAGGAGATATAATAAAACCATACACGTCAATATATGATTTGTACTATTATCAAGGAGGAACAACGAAAATGGCAAGAAAAATGAAGACCATGGATGGTAACCAGGCCGCAGCTCATGCTTCATATGCATATACAGAAGTTGCAGCAATTTACCCTATTACACCATCATCCGTTATGCCGGAACATGTAGATGAATGGGCTACAGAAGGAAGAAAGAACATATTTGGACAGACTGTTCAGGTAACAGAGATGCAGTCAGAAGCTGGTGCTGCAGGAGCAGTACACGGATCTCTTTCTGCTGGTGCTCTGACAACAACATTTACAGCATCACAGGGACTTCTGTTAATGATTCCTAACTTATATAAAGTAGCAGGAGAACAGCTTCCTGGAGTATTTAACGTATCCGCTCGTGCGCTTGCAAGCCACGCACTGAATATCTTCGGAGATCACTCTGATGTTTACGCCTGTCGTCAGACTGGTGCAGCAATGCTTTGCGAATCCAGCGTACAGGAAGTTATGGACTTAACACCAGTTGCACACTGCGCAGCATTAAAAGGAAAACTTCCATTTATCAACTTCTTCGATGGATTCCGTACATCACACGAGATTCAGAAGATTGAGACATGGGATTACGAAGATCTGAAAGATCTGGTAGATATGGACGCAATCGATGCATTCAGAAATCATGCACTGAATCCAAATCACCCATGCCAGAGAGGTTCAGCTCAGAACCCGGACATTTTCTTCCAGGCAAGAGAAGCATGTAACCCATACTACGATGCTATGCCGGCTATCGTACAGGAGTACATGGACAAAGTTAACGAGAAGATCGGAACAGATTACAAACTCTTCAACTACTACGGAGCAGCAGACGCAGAGAAAGTTATCATTGCTATGGGTTCTGTATGTGACACAATCGAAGAGACAATCGATTACTTAACAGCAGCTGGGGAAAAAGTTGGTGTTGTTAAGGTTCGTCTTTACAGACCATTCTGTGCACAGGCATTAATTGATGCAATTCCTGACACAGTAAAATACATCAACGTACTTGACAGAACAAAAGAACCAGGAGCTCAGGGAGAGCCATTATTCCTGGATGTTGTTTCTGCATTAAAGGGATCTAAGTTCGACGCAGTACCGGTTAACGGCGGACGTTACGGATTAGGATCTAAAGATACAACACCTGCACAGATCGTTGCAGTATTCAACAACGCAGACAAAGAAAGATTCACAATCGGTATCAACGATGATGTTACAAATCTTTCACTTGAAGTTGGTGCACCACTGGTTACAACACCAGAAGGAACAATCAACTGTAAGTTCTGGGGACTTGGAGCTGACGGTACTGTAGGAGCTAACAAGAACTCTATCAAGATCATCGGTGACAATACTGACATGTATGCACAGGCTTACTTCGACTATGACTCTAAGAAGTCTGGTGGTGTTACAATGTCTCACCTGCGTTTCGGTAAGAAGCCAATCAAATCTACTTACCTGATCCACAAGGCTAACTTTGTAGCATGTCACAACCCATCTTATGTAAACAAATACAACATGGTTCAGGAATTAGTTGACGGAGGAACATTCCTTCTGAACTGCTCTTGGGACATGGAAGGTCTTGAGAAACATTTACCAGGACAGGTAAAAGCATTCATCGCTGATCACAACATCAAGTTCTACACAATTGATGGTATTAAGATCGGTAAAGAGATCGGACTTGGCGGACGTATCAATACAGTCCTTCAGTCAGCATTCTTCAAACTGGCATCTATCATTCCGGAAGAAGAAGCAATCGATCTGATGAAGAAAGCTGCAAAAGCTACTTACGGAAGAAAAGGTGACAAGATCGTACAGATGAACTACGATGCTATCGATGCCGGTGCTAAACAGGTAGTTGAGATCGAAGTTCCGGAATCTTGGAAATCTTGTGAAGACGAAGGATTATTCACACCAGAAGTTAAGGGTGGAAAAGACGATGTTGTAGCATTCGTTAAGAACATCCAGTCTAAGGTTAATGCTCAGGAAGGAAATACTCTGCCAGTATCTACATTTACTGACTATGCAGATGGATCTACACCATCAGGTAGTGCAGCATATGAGAAACGTGGTATCGCAGTAGATATCCCTGTATGGCAGTCAGAGAACTGTATCCAGTGTAACCGTTGTGCATATGTCTGCCCACATGCAGTTATCCGCCCGGTAGCACTTACAGAGGATGAACTTGCAAAAGCTCCGGAAGGAACAAAAGCAATCGATATGATCGGTATGCCGGGAATGAAATTCACTATGACTGTATCAGCTTATGACTGTACAGGATGTGGATCTTGTGTAAACGTTTGCCCAGGTAAGAAGGGTGAAAAAGCTCTTGTTATGGCAAACATGGAAGAAAATGCAGCAGAGCAGGATATCTTTGATTTCGGACGTGAGATCGAGGTTAAACCAGAAGTTGTTGCTAAATTCAAACCAGAGACAGTTAAGGGAAGCCAGTTCAAACAGCCATTACTTGAGTTCTCAGGAGCTTGTGCAGGTTGTGGAGAAACACCTTATGCAAAACTGATCACACAGTTATTTGGTGACAGAATGTACATCGCTAATGCAACAGGATGTTCTTCAATTTGGGGTAACTCTTCACCGTCTACACCATACACAATGAACTCTAAGGGACAGGGACCTGCATGGTCTAACTCACTGTTCGAAGACAACGCAGAGTTTGGATATGGTATGTTACTTGCTCAGAAAGCAATCAGAAAGAGACTGAAAGAAGAAGTTGAAACTGTTGCAGCATCAGAGCAGGCTTCAGCAGAGGTTAAGGCAGCTTGTCAGGAATACCTCGATACATTCACATGTGGTATTACAAACGGAGATGCTACAGATAAATTAGTTGCAGCATTAGACGGATGTGATTGTGATACATGCAAAGACATCGTTAAGAATAAAGACTTCCTCGGTAAGAAATCTCAGTGGATCTTCGGTGGTGACGGATGGGCTTACGATATCGGATTCGGTGGAGTTGACCACGTATTAGCAAGTGGTGAAGACATCAACATCATGGTATTCGATACAGAGGTTTACTCTAACACAGGTGGACAGTCTTCTAAGGCTACTAAGACTGGTGCTACAGCTCAGTTCGCAGCAGGCGGAAAAGAGACGAAGAAGAAAGACCTTGCAAGCATGGCTATGAGCTATGGATATGTATACGTTGCACAGATCGCTATGGGTGGAGACTTCAACCAGACTGTAAAAGCAATTGCAGAGGCTGAGGCTTATCCGGGACCATCTCTGATCATCGCATACGCTCCATGTATCAACCATGGTATCAAGAAGGGTATGAGCAAAGCTCAGACAGAGGAACAGTTAGCAGTAGAATGCGGATACTGGAACAACTTCAGATTCAATCCTGCAGCTGAAAAGGGAAGCAAGTTCACTCTTGACAGCAAACAGCCTAAGGAAGAAGATTACCAGGCATTCCTTGACGGAGAAGTTCGTTACAATGCTCTTAAGAGAGCTAATCCGGAAAAGGCTGCAAGACTCTTCGCTAAGAATGAGGCAGAGGCTATGGAAAGATACGATTACCTGTCAAAACTGACAGACCTTTACAAAGTAGAGGAGTAATCATATCTGATTAGCAATAGAATAGTATAAATCATGACTCCCGCAGATTCGAAAGGATCTGCGGGAGTTTTGCGTTGTCATGCATTTGCCATATTGTATTGACAAAATAGATCAAAGATGATAAAAATATTATTATATGAATAATGAGACTAGATAGAGGCGCAGGTTTCATCAGTAAGGTAGAATAACAGATAAAGGGAAATCATTTCTGCCTGAAAGGGAAAACTGCCGAAGGAAGATATCATCCCTTATTATATTCGAGATATACTTCCTGGGACGCAGCAGAATATGCTGCGGACTGTCACTTCAGTAAGTGGAGCGCTATCGGAGTATATAGAAGATATAAGAGTTTAATTATGTAATTTGTATTTAGAGTTATATAGAGGACATAAATGAAGTGTTGAATGATCTGAAAATACGGATGTCCTGCTTATAAGATGATATATGCCATGAGCAATCCACGCAGAGGAAATTGTTCATGGTATTTTTTTGGAAAAAAAACGAAGGAGAGAGTTATGAGAAAAAGAAAAAAATTACTCTTTGCCGTACTCACCTGCCTCATGATCTTTGCATGCGGTGCAATTACCGTATTTGCGGCAGATGGAGGAAAAGAGTATGTACCAAAGATGTATTCATCATTCTGGGCACTGGTACCCCCAATTGTGGCAATTGGTCTTGCACTGATCACGAAAGAAGTGTATAGTTCCTTGTTTGTCGGAATTGCGATCGGAGGAATCTTCTGGTCTAATTTCCATTTTGAAAAGGCAGTATTGCATATATTTGAAGATGGAATCGTAGGAGTACTGACAGATAGCTATAATATGGGAATCCTGGTATTCCTGGTTATTCTTGGAATTATGGTCTGCATGATGAATAATGCAGGAGGTTCGGCAGCATTTGGGCGTTGGGCTAGTATTCACATCAAGACAAGAGTTGGGGCACAGCTTGCAACGATCGTGCTTGGAATCCTGATCTTTATTGATGATTATTTTAACTGCCTGACAGTTGGAAGTGTTATGCGTCCGATCACAGATAAGCACAATGTATCACGTGCGAAACTGGCGTATCTGATCGATGCGACAGCGGCACCGGTATGTATCATTGCTCCAATCTCATCATGGGCAGCGGCTGTAACAGGATTTGTAAAAGGTGAAGATGGATTTTCTATTTTTATGCGTGCGATTCCGTATAACTATTATGCTTTACTCACAATTCTTGCAATGGTTTTGATCGTAGTGCTTAAGATTGATTATGGCCCGATGAAATTACATGAAGATAATGCTGTAAAGGGTGATATCTATACTACACCGGACAGGCCATATGCAAATGCTGAGAATGAGATCGTAGAAGAAAAGGGAAAAGTGATCGATCTGGTATTCCCGATAGTGGTCCTGATCATTTTCTGCATCTGCGGTATGCTTTATACAGGAGGCTTCTTTAGTGGAACAGGCTTTGTTAAAGCATTTTCGGCAAGTGATGCATCGGTAGGTCTGATGCTTGGAAGTTTCTTCGCATTGGTTGTTACGGTTGTATTCTATGCGCTTAGAAAAGTACTTAAGTTCCGTGAATCTATGGAATGTGTTCCGGAAGGATTCAAGGCTATGGTACCTGCAATCCTGATCCTGACATTTGCATGGACATTAAAAGCAATGACAGACAGTCTTGGCGCAGCGGAGTATGTGGCTAATGTTATGCAGTCCGCAGCTGGAGGATTATTAAACTTCCTGCCTGCAATTATCTTCCTCGTAGGATGCTTCCTCGCATTTGCAACTGGAACATCATGGGGAACATTCGGAATCCTGATCCCGATCGTAGTAGCGGTATTCCAGGGAACGAACGAGACTATGATGATCATCTCTATCTCAGCTTGTATGGCGGGAGCTGTATGTGGAGATCATTGTTCGCCTATTTCGGATACAACGATCATGGCATCCGCGGGAGCGCAGTGTAATCATGTCAACCATGTAACGACACAGTTACCGTATGCGGCAACCGTTGCAGTTGTTTCCTGCATTACTTATGTAATTGCCGGATTTGTTCAGAATGCATTGATCTGTCTTCCGATCGGTATGGTACTTCTGGTAGCAGCTTTACTGCTCATGAAGAAGAGAACAGAAAGCCATTCATAAATGATTTGTTAAAAAATTAAAATTAGCAGAGACTTCAAAGACTCTTTGCCTTGCATAAAAGTATGTGGCGCAAAAGTTGCTTTGGAGTCTTTTTTTGATAGGTGCAGAATAATAAGAAAGGTGTTATAATATCTTGCATGAGTGGCAATTATTCCAGTAGATATATTGCGGGGCAGAAGAATCTTCTGCTTTGGGGAAATGGAAGATTGCAGACGAAAGGAGAACATAGAAATTCATGAGTGTAAAAGACTTAAGTGCTTACGAATTAGTAAAGGAAGAAGATTTAAAAGGGATCAAATCCCACGGAATGCTGTTAAAGCATAAGAAGAGCGGGGCAAGGATCTTACTGATAGAAAATGATGATGACAACAAGGTATTCAATATCGGATTCCGTACACCGCCGTCAGACAGTACCGGAGTACCACATATCATGGAACATTCCGTACTGTGTGGATCTAAGAATTTTCCGGCGAAGGATCCGTTCGT
The DNA here is from genome assembly GCF_009875615.1 of Dorea sp. BIOML-A1. NCBI lineage: Bacteria > Bacillati > Bacillota > Clostridia > Lachnospirales > Lachnospiraceae > Dorea > Dorea sp. BIOML-A1. Next base: position 31,529 of record NZ_WWSA01000025.1, on the reverse strand, counting down.
AGAACTGGTAAAGGGTTCACTGAATACATTTTTAAATGCAATGACTTATCCGGATAAGACGGTTTACCCGGTAGCAAGCTGTAATGATAAGGATTTCCAGAATCTGATGCATGTATATATGGATGCGGTATTCTATCCGAATATTTATCAGCATGAAGAGATCTTCCGTCAGGAAGGCTGGAGCTACAAGATGGATTCTCTGGAAGATGATCTGGCTTACAACGGTGTTGTATATAATGAGATGAAGGGAGCATTCTCTTCACCGGAAGGTGTACTGGACAGAGTGGTATTGAATACACTGTTCCCGGATACCTCATATGCGAACGAATCTGGCGGGGATCCGGAAGTGATTCCGGAACTTACGTATGAGCAGTTCCTGGATTTCCACAGAAGATATTATCATCCGTCAAACAGTTACATTTACCTGTATGGAAATATGGACATGGAAGAAAAATTAAACTGGCTGGATCAGGAATATCTGAGCAAATTCGACTATGCGCCGGTAGATTCCAAGATCCGCTATCAGGAACCATTTGATAAAGTAATCGAAAAAGAGATGCCATATTCCATAGCAAGCGATGAATCAGAAGAGGATAATACTTACATTTCTTACAATAAAGTCATTGGAACAAGCCTGGATGAGAAGCTGTATCTGGCATTTGAAGTATTGGATTATGCATTGTTATCTGCACCGGGAGCACCGCTTAAGAGAGCACTTACGGATGCCGGGATCGGAAAAGACATTATGGGATCGTATGACAACGGAATTTACCAGCCGATCTTTTCTGTCATTGCGAAGAATGCGAATGTAGAACAGAAAGAAGCATTTGTGAAAGTAATCGAGGATACATTAAAAGATATTGTTGAAAATGGAATGGATAAGAAAGCTCTAGAAGCCGGAATCAATTATAATGAGTTCCGTTACAGAGAGGCGGATTTCGGAGGTTATCCGAAGGGACTGATGTACGGACTGCAGATTATGGACAGCTGGTTATACGATGACGAAAAACCATTTATCCATATCGAAGCGCTGGATACATTCGAGTTCTTAAAGGCACAGGTCGGAACAGGATATTATGAAGAACTGATCCGCAAATATCTGTTAGAGAATACGCACGGTGCGATTGTGCTGATCAAGCCGGAAAAAGGACGTACTGCAAGAATGGACAAAGAACTTCAGGAGAAGTTACAGGCATACAAAGAAAGTCTTACAGAAGAAGAAAGAAAAGAACTGGTAGAGCGTTCCAATGCATTAGAGGCATATCAGTCAGCACCGGATGCAGTAGAAAATCTTGAGAAGATCCCGGTTCTTTCAAGAGAAGATATTTCAAAAGAGATTGAGCCGATCATCAATGAAGAAAAAAGAATCGCAGATGTACCGGTAGTTTACCATGAGATTGAGACAAATGGCATCGGATACGTGGATGTGTTATTCGATATGTCAGGTGTGGAAGAAGCAGATCTTCCGTATGTCGGAATCCTGCAGGGAGTACTTGGAGTCATTGATACCGAGAATTATAAGTACGGAGAACTCTTTAATGAGATCAACGTGCATACCGGCGGTATCGGAACATCACTGGAACTGTATACAGACATTTCCAAAGTGCCAGAAAAAGAATTCAAAGCAACATTTGAAATCAAAGGAAAGGCATTATATCAGAAGCTGCCAGTCGTATTCCGGATGATGGAGGAGATCCTGACACGTTCGAAACTGGGAGATACCAAGAGAATCAGAGAGATTCTTGCGATGCAGAAGTCAAGACTTCTTATGAAATTCCAGTCATCTGGACATACAACAGCAGTGCTTCGTGCGATGTCTTATGCATCTCCGTCATCTAAGTTAAAAGACATGACAAGCGGTATCGAGTTCTATGATAAGATCGCTTATATCGAGGAACATTTTGAAGAAGAAAAAGACGTATTGGTACAGAAGCTTCAGATGCTGGCTCATAAGCTGTTCCGTGCAGACAATATAATGATCAGTTACACGGCTGCAAAAGAGGGCCTGAACGGCATGGAAGAGCTGGTAGAAGGTCTGAAGAAAGCAATGTTCGAAGATCCGGTGGGAGATACCAGATGCGTACTGCACTGTGAGATGAAGAACGAGGGATTCAAGACTGCTTCCAAAGTACAGTATGTGGCAAGAACCGGTAACTTTATTGACAATGGAGCTGACTATACAGGAGCACTGCAGATATTGAAGGTGATCTTAAGTTATGATTACCTGTGGCAGAATATCCGTGTCAAAGGCGGAGCTTATGGATGTATGAGCGGATTCAGCCGTACCGGAGAGGGCTATTTTGTATCTTACCGTGATCCGAACCTGGAAAGAACAATGGAAGTCTATGAAGGCATCGCAGATTATCTGAGAAACTTTACTGTCAGTGACCGTGACATGAACAAATATATTATCGGAACCATGAGTAACATTGACCAGCCGATGACACCGTCTGCAAAAGGAGAACGTTCGTTTAATCTGTACATGAATAAAGTCAGTGCAGAGACGATCAAAAAAGAACGTCTTCAGATCCTGGAGGCAGGTCAGGAAGACATCCGAAAACTGGCAGATGTCGTAGAAGCGGTAATGAAAGCCGGACAGATTTGTGTGATCGGAAGCGAAGAGAAGATAGAAGAAGCAAAAGATATGTTTAAAAATGTGACAACATTTTAGGTGTCTTCAATAGTAAAAAGAACAGGAGAAAATATGAAAAAGGATTATAAATCAGGATTCGTAACATTGATCGGTCGTCCAAACGTTGGAAAATCAACTCTGATGAACCAGCTGATCGGACAGAAGATCGCGATTACATCGAATAAACCACAGACGACACGTAACCGTATCCAGACCGTACTTACAACAGATGACGGTCAGATTGTGTTCGTGGATACACCGGGAATCCATAAAGCAAAGAACAAGCTTGGGGAGTATATGGTCAATGTGGCAGAACGTACATTGAATGAAGTTGACGTGGTGCTCTGGCTGGTAGAGCCGACAACATTTATCGGAGCAGGTGAACAGCATATCATCAGCCAGCTTAAGAAAGTAACGACACCGGTTGTACTGGTCATCAATAAGATAGACAGTGTAAAGAAGGAAGATGTTCTTCCGGCCATCGCTGCGTACAAAGATGTCTATGACTTTGCAGAAATCGTTCCGGTATCTGCGAGAAACGGTGACAATACCGATGAGCTTGTAAAAGTGATCATGAAATACCTTCCGTACGGACCACAGTTCTATGATGAAGATACCATTACAGATCAGCCGGAGCGTCAGATTGTGGCCGAACTGATCCGTGAAAAAGCACTGCACTGCCTGCAGGAAGAGATTCCGCACGGTATCGCAGTTGCCATTGACAGTATGAAAGTCAGAAATAAAGTGATGCACATCGATGCAACGATTATCTGTGAGCGCGATTCACACAAGGGGATAATTATTGGTAAAAAAGGAAGTATGTTGAAAAAGATCGGAAGCACTGCTCGTTATGAGATTGAGAAAATGCTGGATCAGCAGGTGAATCTCAAACTCTGGGTCAAAGTAAAGAAAGACTGGAGAGACAGTGAATTTTTGATGAAAAATTTTGGATACCGCGAAGATGAATAAAAAGCAGTGCCCATGGGAGAACCTAATCTTAGAGCATTAAAAAATATGCCCTGGCAAAGGATGAGGTGATCATATGGAAGAGTACTGGGACAGATTCGTCGCATCAGGTAAGATAGAAGATTATCTGTATTATAAAGGTATGAGTATCTGTGAGGAGACGATAAACAGATACAAAGAAGGAGATACAATTGGTAAATCAGATTACACTGACTGGCATGATACTGACAGCAGCACCGATAGGTGAATATGACAGACGAGTGGTAATACTGACCAGAGAAAGAGGGAAAATCTCGGCATTCGCACGTGGTGCAAGAAGACCGAACAGTGCACTGATGGGAGTGACGAGCCCTTTTTCATTTGGAGAGTTTACTGTATATGAGGGGCGGACATCTTATACGCTGGTGTCGGCCTCTGTTTCCAATTATTTCCAGGAATTGCGTACGGATGTAGAAGGTGCCTATTACGGATTCTATTTTATGGATCTGGCCGGGTATTATGCAAGAGAAGCGAACGATGAGACCGAGATGCTGAAGCTTCTGTATCAGACGCTACGGGCACTGACGAACATACATATCCCGAATGAACTGATACGGTGCATTTACGAATTGAAGACCATTACCGTGAATGGGGAAGGTCCGCAGGTGATGGAATGTATCATGTGCGGGGATAAGGAGCGGGAAAAAGTATTTAGTATACGGAGAGGCGGCGTGATATGCACGCAGTGTGCCGGCCATATTTCCGATGGAATCCGGCTTCTTCCGTCGACATTATATACATTGCAGTACATCGTATGTTCCCCGGTTGAGAAATTATATACTTTCGTTGTAAAAGAAGATGTGCTTGGAGAACTAAAGAATCTGACGAAAGCGTATCTGGATGAATATCTGGGAAAACGCTTCAAATCATTGGAGATATTGGAAACAATTGTACGATAATGCTTGAAAACAAAGAGGGCAGACGCTATAATTAAATTCAATTACGAATATTTTGAGAAGGTGAGGATGAAAAAATGGCAGAAAAGACTATGGATAAGATCGTTTCATTGGCGAAAGCAAGAGGATTTGTATATCCGGGATCTGAGATCTATGGCGGGCTTGCGAATACATGGGATTATGGTAATCTCGGAGTAGAATTGAAAAACAATGTAAAAAAAGCATGGTGGAAGAAATTCATTCAGGAATCTCCGTTCAATGTAGGTGTGGACTGTGCGATCCTTATGAACCCACAGACATGGATCGCAAGTGGACATCTCGGAGGATTCAGTGACCCTCTGATGGATTGTAAACAGTGTCACGAACGTTTCCGTGCGGATAAAGTCATCGAAGATTATTGTGCAGAGAATAACATTGAACTGGATGGTGCGGTAGATGCATGGACACAGGAGCAGATGAAGAACTTTATCGATGAGAATCAGATTCCATGTCCGACATGTGGAAAGCATGACTTTACAGATATCCGTCAGTTCAACCTGATGTTCAAGACATTCCAGGGAGTAACAGAGGATGCGAAGAATACGGTATATCTTCGTCCGGAGACAGCACAGGGAATCTTTGTTAACTTCAAGAATGTACAGCGTACATCTAGAAAGAAACTGCCATTTGGTATCGGACAGATCGGTAAATCATTCCGTAACGAGATCACACCTGGTAACTTTACATTCCGTACCAGAGAGTTCGAACAGATGGAACTGGAATTCTTCTGCAAACCGGATACAGACCTTGAATGGTTTGATTATTGGAAGAAGTTCTGTCTGAACTGGCTGTCTGCATTAGGACTGAAAGATGATGAAGTACGTTACCGTGATCATGATAAAGAAGAGCTTTCTTTCTACAGTAAAGCAACAACAGACGTTGAGTTCTTATTCCCATTCGGATGGGGAGAACTGTGGGGAATCGCTGACCGTACAGATTACGACTTAACACAGCATCAGAATGTATCCGGACAGGATCTGACATACTTTGATGATGAGACAAAGGAAAAATACATCCCATACGTTATCGAGCCGTCACTCGGTGCAGACCGTATGGTACTTGCATTCCTTTGCAGTGCTTATGATGAAGAAGAGATCGGAACAGAGGAGAAGCCTGATACACGTACAGTTCTTCACTTCCATCCGGCACTGGCACCGGTTAAGATCGGTGTGCTTCCGCTTTCTAAGAAGCTGAATGAAGGCGCAGAGAAAGTATTTGCACAGTTAAGCAAGAAATACAACTGCGAATATGATGACCGTGGAAATATCGGAAAACGTTACCGTCGTCAGGACGAGATCGGAACACCATTCTGTGTAACATACGATTTCGATTCTGAAGAAGACGGAGCAGTAACTGTCCGTGACAGAGATACCATGGAACAGGAAAGAATCAAGATTGAAGATCTGGATGCTTACTTTGAGAAGAAATTCGAGTGGTAAGAATCAGAAAATCGAAGCATAAGAGATAAAACAAGAGACCGTGGAATCGGCTATGTATGCCAAAGTGCATGCATGGCGGTTTCACGGTCTTTTTTTATATATGCAGGTATGTAGAAATTGATTTGTGCATAATGTACAAAAAAATAAAATATAAAATAAAATATTGATTTAAAATAAATGAAAGAGTATATTTATAGAAAAGACTTAATTCATTATTCGTAAAATCTATAAGTAAGGAGGAAAGACTTTGGATAAACTGAATAATATCGTATTATTGATTCAACATTATCTGGCAGATTATATTTTGATCATTCTGCTGTTAGGAGGAGGTGTTATATTTACGATCCGGCTCGGATTTATCCAGATACGTGGATTTAAGGCCGGGTGGAAAAGAACGTTTGGCGGACTGTTTTCGAAAAAAGGAACGGCGGGAAAAGACGGTATGTCATCATTTCAGGCACTTGCAACGGCTATTGCAGCACAGGTAGGAACGGGGAATATTGCAGGAGCGGCAACAGCATTGGCAATAGGCGGACCGGGAGCGATTTTCTGGATGTGGATTGCGGCATTTCTTGGAATGGCGACCATTTTCGGAGAAGCTATTATGGCTCAGAAATATAAGCATGTAGGAAAAGACGGGCATGTAACAGGCGGACCGGTTTATTATATCCAGGCGGCTTTCAAAGGTACTTTTGGAAAAATCCTGGCAGCTGTCTTTTCTGTTCTGATCATTTTTGCACTGGGATTTATGGGAAATGCGGTACAGTCCAACTCGATAGCGTCAGCATTTCATACTGCATTTGGTATACCACAGATAGTGGTGGGGATCATTATAGCGGTTATCGCATTGTTTGTATTTGTCGGAGGAATTTCCAGAATTGCAAAAGTTACAGAGACGATTGTTCCAATCATGGCATGTTTTTATATTATCGGATCACTGATTGTAATCTTTGCAAACTTTAAAGAAATCCCATATGCATTTTATTCTATCGTTGTAGGTGCTTTTAAACCGTCTGCAGTCAGTGGCGGAGCAGTGGGAGCAACGGTAAAGCTTGCACTCACAAAAGGTGTGGCAAGAGGACTGTTCTCGAATGAAGCAGGTATGGGATCGACGCCTCACGCACATGCGGTAGCGAAAGTAGAACATCCGGTAGAGCAGGGATTTGTAGCAATGATCGGTGTATTCATTGATACCTTTGTAATTCTGAATCTGACGGCACTGGTGATTATTACAACACAGTCGATTCCGACAGGGCTTACAGGTACAGCGCTCAGCCAGTATGCATTTTCGAGTGTATTCGGAAAATTCGGTAATGTATTTATTGCAATCTGTATGTTCTTTTTCGCATTTTCGACGATTATCGGATGGTATTTCTTTGGGCAGGCCAATGTGAAATATTTATTTGGAAAAAATGCAGTAAAGCCGTATGCGGTTCTGGTTTCGCTCTGTGTATTGTTAGGTTCACTTGCACAGGTTGATCTGGTATGGAATATGGCAGACTGTTTCAATTCATTGATGGTAATTCCTAATATTCTTGCATTGTTCTTCCTGAGCAGCCAGATGAAAGAACTGCATGACGATTACTATCATAATTTCTTGAAAAATAAAAAAGTAAAATAAAGAAAAAAGACTTTGTGAATAATGAATAAGTGAAAACGAAAAACGGAGGAAAAATAGAAAAATATACAAAAAGCAGATTACATAATTGTTCAAAACAACTAAAAAAAGATAAAAAAAGATAAAGTATTGCAATATAAGTAACAATGATGTAATATAGAGGAAGAAAATAAATGATATAAAAATTTTCTATAACTGAAAAGAAGAGTGGGATGATATTTCTCAAGAGAGAGCTGCCAGGGCAGCCGCCGAAGAGGCAAACCGGTATCGAAAAAAATGAGGAAAAACCGGACGAAACTTTCAGGCAAAAGGACGGAGAAAGGTACTACATTCTGAATCTTGTACTGTAAGAGGAATTAGATCTAACAGGACGAAAGACAGAAAAGGACGTTTGAACGCAGTAACTGGCGTGGGACGTCCTTTTTATTTTCTAAGGCTGGTTGAAATAACATAAGAGAGGATGGACATGAATGAGTAAGTATATGGTGATCACAAATAATCCGCTTGTACGATCCAGGCTGGATGATACACATGAGGTAATCTATCTGGAACTCTCTTATGAAGAACTTCTGAAGGTAGTAAGGGACAGAATTTACGAAGGTCACAGATTATTGACACATCCATTATCAGGAAGTGTAAAACCAAAGGAAACACCGTACAAATCTGTGCTGATATCTGAGAGAAAGGAGAAGGTGGATGGGGAATCTGTCAGATTGATTGAAAATGCGATTCTGGTATGTCAGAAATTTCAAGATAAAAGTAAGTATTACAAAGAAGAAGTTTATAAGGATTTTCAATTGGTTGACTGGACTTTATTAGAGAGCGGACTGGCGTCTGCGGATGTTTGGTAGAAGACAGTGATAAAAGAGGTTGTAAAACGGGCAGCGTTTTATAAAAGAAGATGAAAAAAGGAGGAAAAGATCGTGAGATTAGAAATGGGGAATATTTACATTAAGGATATCCAGTTTGCGGATACATCGAAGATTGAAGATGGAATCCTGTATGTAGATAAAGGAGCTGTAAAAGCGGTAGCATTGGAAGATGAGCATATCAAAACAGTCACTTTTGATATTGCGAAACCAGGAGAATCAGTAAGAATCACACCGGTAAAAGATGTGATCGAACCAAGAGTAAAAGTTGAGGGAAAAGGCGGGGTATTCCCGGGAATTATTTCAAAAGTTGATACCGTTGGTTCCGGAAAGACATATGCATTAAAAGGAATGGCTGTTGTAACAGCAGGAAGAATCGTCGGTTTCCAGGAAGGTATCATTGACATGACAGGACCTGGAGCAGATTACACACCGTTTTCAAAGACGTTGAATCTGGTTATGGTATGTGAACCTGTAGAAGGTATCAAGCAGCATGAATATGAAAAAGCAGTCCGGTTTGCCGGATTCCGGGTAGCAGCTTACATTGGGGAATTAGCGCGTGAGCTTACGCCGGATGAGACAAAAGTATATGAGACATGCGGTATCAAAGAAGGAATCACACAGTATCCGGATCTTCCGAGAGTTGCATATGTCCAGATGCTTCAAAGCCAGGGACTCTTACATGACACTTATGTATACGGAGTGGATGCAAAGAAGACACTTCCTACAATCTTAAGTCCTACAGAGATCATGGACGGAGCAATCGTCTCCGGTAACTGTGTATCTGCATGTGATAAGAATCCTACATATGTACATGAGAATAATCCGGTTGTTCATGATCTGTTTGAAGAACATGGAAAGACACTGAACTTTGTATGTCAGATCATTACAAATGAAAATGTATACCTTGCAGATAAAGAAAGATCTTCTGACTGGACAGCAAAACTGTGTAAGATGTTAGATTTGGATGGCGTTATCGTATCACAGGAAGGATTTGGTAATCCGGATACAGACCTTATTATGAACTGTAAGAAGATCGAAGCAGAAGGCATCAAGACTGTAATTATTACAGATGAGTATGCCGGACGTGATGGAAAATCACAGTCTCTTGCGGACGCAGATGTGGCAGCAGATGCGGTTGTAACAGGTGGTAATGCAAATGAAGTTGTTATCCTGCCAAAACTTGATAAAGTAATTGGAACTTTAGATTATGTGACAAAGATCGCCGGAGCAAGTGAAGATACACTTCGCGAAGATGGATCTCTTGAAGTAGAACTTCAGGTCATCACAGGTGCAACAAATGAGACAGGTTTCAATAAGCTGAGTGCAAGATAGAAGAGGGAGGATAAGAATATGTCTAAGATAAAAGTAGTTCATTATATCAACCAGTTCTTTGCACAGATTGGTGGAGAGGAAAAAGCAGACTATCCTGCAGAAATTCGTGTTGGGGAAGTTGTAGGACCTGGTCTGGCACTGACACAGAATTTTAAAGATGAAGCAGAGATTATTGCAACAGTTATTTGCGGAGATTCTTACTTCAATGAGAACCTTGAAAAAGCAAAAGCAGATATTCTTGCAATGGTAAAAGAGCAGGCACCGGATGTATTTATTGCAGGACCGGCATTCAATGCAGGACGTTATGGTGTGGCTTGCGGTACAATTGCGGCAGCTGTTCAGGAGGAACTTGGAATTCCTGCAGTTACAGGTATGTATGTAGAAAACCCTGGAGCAGATATGTTCAAGAATGATGTCTACATGATCTCAACAAAGAACAGTGCGGCAGGTATGAGGGATGCAGTGAAGAAACTTGCTCCGTTGGCAGTGAAACTGGCAAAAGGAGAAAAAATCGGTTCATCTGCAGAAGAAGGATATATCCCAAATGGTGTACGTGTAAACTTCTTCGAAAAAGAAAGAGGATCCAAACGTGCTGTTAAGATGCTGATCAAGAAATTGAATGACAAGCCATATGTAACAGAATATCCGATGCCGAATTTTGACAGAGTAGAACCAAATCCGGCAGTGAAGGATCTTGCACATGCGAAGATTGCCCTGGTTACTTCCGGTGGTATCGTTCCAAAGGGAAACCCGGACCACATAGAAAGTTCAAGTGCTTCTCACTATGGAGAGTATGATATTACAGGAGTTACAGATCTTACAGAAGAGACATATGAGACTGCACATGGCGGATATGATCCGGTATATGCGAATGAAGATCCGGACCGTGTACTTCCGGTAGATGTTCTTCGTGATATGGAAAAAGAAGGTGTGATCGGATCGCTTCATCATCTGTTCTATACAACTGTAGGAAATGGAACATCTGTAGCATCCGCAAAAGCATTTGCAGCAGAGTATTCGCAGAAATTAAAGGCTGACGGAGTAGATGCCGTTATCCTGACCTCCACCTGAGGTACCTGTACTCGTTGCGGTGCAACGATGGTAAAAGAAATCGAAAGAGCAGGAATTCCTGTTGTACATATCTGTACAGTTACTCCGATTTCTATGACAGTTGGTGCAAATAGAATCGTACCGGCAATTGCTATTCCACATCCACTCGGTAATCCGGCACTGGATCAGGAAGAAGAAAAGAAATTACGCCGTGGAATCGTAGAAAAAGCTCTGGAAGCTTTGACTACGGAAGTTGACGGACAGAAAGTTTTTGAATAGTACATGTGAATATAGAAGGAGATATAACGTAAAATGAGTGAGATTTATGACGTTATCATTCTGGGTGCAGGTCCTGCCGGTCTGGCGGCGGGGCTGTATGCAGGAAGAAGCCGGCTCAATGTTCTGATCATCGAAAAAGGTCAGGATGGAGGTCAGATCGCAATTACTGACGAGATTGAAAATTATCCGGGTCAGATTGTAGAAGGGGAATCCGGACCATCCCTGATTGCAAGAATGACAGAGCAGGCAGAAAAATTCGGGGCAAAAAGGGTATCCGATATGATCAAAGAAGTAGAACTTGAAGGAGAGGTCAAGGTTCTTAAGAGCGAAAAGAATGAATATCGCGGAAAAAATGTGATCATTGCAACGGGCGCACATGCAAGACCGATCGGATGCAAAGGAGAAGGACAGTTCAGGGGAAAAGGTGTTTCTTATTGTGCAACATGTGATGCGAACTTTTTTGAAGATTTTGAAGTATATGTAGTCGGCGGTGGGGATTCCGCGGTAGAAGAGGCTATGTATCTGACAAAATTCGCAAGAAAAGTTACGATCATTCACAGAAGAGATGAACTGCGGGCTGCAAAATCAATTCAAGAAAAAGCATTCAAGAATCCGAAGCTTTTCTTTATGTGGGACAGTGTCGTAGAAGAACTGGAAGGTGACGACATCCTTCAGGCAATGTATGTGAAGAATGTTAAGACCGGAGAAGTAACAAAAGTCGAAGCAGATCCGGAAGACGGAATGTTCGGGCTGTTCGGATTTATCGGAACGGTTCCGAATACAAAGATCTTTGAAGGAATCATTGATATGGATGAAAGAGGGTACATTAAGACGGATGCTGATATGCATACCAATATTCCGGGTGTATATGCAGCAGGAGATGTACGTGTAAAGAGCCTGCGTCAGGTGGTAACAGCGGCAGCAGATGGTGCGATCGCAGCTGTTCAGGTCGAACGCAGCATGTCAGATTATTTTTAGGAGAAACTCCGGAATTTAACCGGGTCATTATAATAAAAAAAGGAGGAAAAATGACATGATAGATGTAGATAAGACTACGTTTGAAGAAGAAGTATTAAAAGCAGAAGGTTATGTATTTGTTGACTTTTATGGAGATGGATGTGTTCCTTGTCAGGCACTGATGCCGAAGGTACATGAATTTGCAGATACTTATGGGGACAAACTCAAATTCACATCGTTAAATACAACAAAAGCACGCCGTCTTGCAATTGCCCAGAAAGTTCTTGGACTTCCTGTAATGGCAATCTATAAAGACGGGGAAAAAGTAGAAGAGCTGGTAAAAGATGACTGTACAGCTGAAGCAATTGAAGCAATGATTAAGAAATATATCTGATTCTCGAGAGGTAATTTCTAAATCATAGATAAATGACCTTGATAAGGTTTAAATAAAAAGAAAGGAGATCGTAATTATGGCTATTTTAGAAGGGAAAAAAGCAATAATTATCGGAGACCGTGATGGAATTCCGGGACCGGCTATCGCAGAATGTGTAAAAACTGCAGGTGCTGAGATCGTATTCTCATCTACGGAATGTTTCGTCTGAACGAGCGCAGGCGCAATGGATCTGGAAAACCAGAAGAGAGTAAAAGAATTCGCTGAAGAATATGGTGCAGAGAACTTGGTAGTAGTTCTTGGTGCAGCAGAAGGAGAGGCTGCAGGTCTTGCAGCTGAGACTGTAACTTTAGGCGATCCTACTTTCGCAGGTCCATTGACAGGGGTCCAGCTTGGACTCACGGTATATCACGTATGCGAACCAGAGATGAAAGAAGAGTTTGACGAAGCGGTTTATGATGAGCAGGTAAGCATGATGGAAATGGTATTAGATGTTGATGATATCATTTCTGAGATGCAGGCTATCAGAGATCAGTTATAGTCCGAAGTTTCTCATACGAATGAAAAGGACAGGTCCGTTGTGTTCCTACAGGGACTGTCCTTTTTCTAAATTTCAGGGTATTTATTTTGAGGTAAATGGAAAGGTGGATAACCAATGAACAGTGTAATTAAAGGGGCAAGTTATGTATTAGTACATACACCAGATATGGTTTTATACAACGGAACAACACAGACAACAGAAAGAGTTGTGAATCCGGATTCGGAATATTTAAAAGCAGTACCGGAGCATCTCCGTTCTTATGAAGAGGCAGTGTCTTACTGGCCGAACCAGACTTATATCGGTAATGCACATCCGGATGAACTTGCCGAAATAGAATTCCCGTATTATGACAAGAAAAAAGAAGGGGCAGAACGTTACGGAAAATATGGAGAGATCATGCCGGAAGAAGAATTCCTGCTTCTGGTACAGGCATGTGATATGTTCGAAGTAGTGAGACTGGACAAAGCATTTGTTGAAAAATATAAAGAAGCATTTGCCAAAGATCCGGTAATCTCTGATGACATAGTTGAAAAAATCCATGAAGGGGTGGAACTTTCTGAGATCGAAACGCTGATCAGCGAAGATCATGCGGAACCATTATATTTTGAGCATCAGTTAGTGGGCTGTGTAAAACCGGCACATGACATTGATGTGAACCTGTCTTCTCATGTTATGCATGAAAATCTTATGAGCAAGGCTTCCAGTGTACTTGCCCTTCTCTATGCTGTGAAGAATGCAGGAATTGAGAAATCAGATGTTGAATATGTAATTGACTGTGCGGAAGAAGCTTGTGGAGATATGAACCAAAGAGGCGGCGGTAACTTTGCGAAGGCGGCAGCAGAGGTGGCAGGTCTTGTCAATGCAACCGGATCAGATGCCAGAGGATTCTGTGCAGCACCGACACATGCACTGATCGAGGCAGCCGCACTGGTAAAAGCAGGCGCGTATAAGACGGTTGTCGTTACAGCAGGAGGCTGTACTGCAAAACTTGGTATGAACGGAAAAGATCATGTAAAGAAAGGCCTTCCGATCCTGGAAGACTGCCTGGGAGGATTTGCAGTTGTTGTATCTGAGAATGACGGAGTGAATCCGGAGATCGATCTCGGAATGCTTGGACGCCACAGTGTGGGAACCGGTTCTGCACCGCAGAATGTAATCGGAAGCCTGGTAGCAGACCCGCTTGACCGTGCAGGAATGAAAATTACGGATATCGATAAATTCTCACCGGAGATGCAGAATCCGGATATCACAAAACCGGCAGGAGCAGGAGATGTACCGCTTGCCAATTATAAGATGATCGGTGCACTGGCTGTTAAGAGAGGCGAGCTGGACAGAAAAGAACTTGCAAACTTTACAAAAGAACATGGCCTGACCGGATGGGCACCGACACAGGGTCACATTCCTTCCGGTGTCCCATATGTAGGATTTGCAAGAGAAGACATTCTGGATGGAAAGATTAAGAATGCAATGATCATCGGAAAAGGAAGCCTGTTCCTTGGACGTATGACGAACCTTTTCGATGGGGTATCATTCGTTATTCATGGCAATACAGCAGCTGTACAGGAAGAAGCTGCCGGTGTATCTGAGGAAGAAGTAAAGGGACTGATCGCAAAGGCGATGAAAGAATTTGCAGCAACCCTGATGGCTGAATAGGGGGTGTGCAGGATGGCAGATAAGATTGAAAAAATCATTGCAGACACATTTCTGCAGATGGCAGAAGGTCTGGAGACCGGAAACTTTGGAAAGAAACCGAGGATTGCACTGACCGGAATGGGTAGCGAACATGGAGAAGAGAATGCCATGGAAGCCGCAAAGATGGCAGTAAAAGATGGAATTGACGTATATTATATCGGAACACTGGAAGCAGATGGCGTTACTACCGTGAAGGTGGCAGATGATGAAGAAGGTCATAAGAAGATGGAAGAAATGCTTGCATCGCATGAAGTAGACGGTGCAGTAACGATGCATTTCCCATTCCCGATTGGTGTATCGACGGTTGGACGTGTTGTGACTCCGGCGAAGGGAAGAGAGATGTTCATTGCCAATACAACCGGAACTTCCAGTTCAGACCGTATAGAAGGAATGATCAAAAATACAATCTATGGAATCATAGCTGCAAAGGCGTGTGGTAAGGAGCATCCGACAGTGGGAATCCTGAATGTGGATGGTGCACGCCAGACGGAGATGGCATTAAAAGAACTTGAGAAAAACGGATACGACATTACGTTTGCTGAATCAGCAAGAGCTGACGGGGGTTGTGTAATGCGTGGAAATGATGTACTGCAGGGAACACCGGACATTATGGTATGTGATTCGCTGACCGGAAATATCATGGTGAAGATGTTATCTTCTTACACAACAGGAGGCAGCTTTGAAGCATCCGGATATGGTTATGGCCCTGGTATCGGGGAAGGTTATGAACAGCTAGTTATGATTGTATCCAGGGCGTCAGGAGCACCGGTGATCGCAGGCGCAATCCGTTATGCGGCGGAGCTGGTAAAAAGTAAAGTATTTGAGATCGCAAAGAAAGAATTTGTAGCAGCAGACAAAGCCGGTTTAAAAGATATCCTGGCGGCAAGAAAACAGATGTCGAAACCGGCATCGGAAGCCATAGAAGTAAAGGCTCCGCCAAAAGAGATCGTGACATCCCAGATTGCGGGAATAGAAGTTATGGATCTGGAAGATGCGGTGAAAGTACTGTGGAAGCAGAACATCTATGCAGAGAGCGGAATGGGCTGTACAGGACCGATTATCCGTGTGTCTGATGCGAATCTTGCAAAGGCAGAAGAGGAGCTTAAAAAGGCAGAATATATCAATTAAAGGATAACGGAATCCAATGGTTTGAGTGAAAAAATAAGAATAAATACGGGAGTGGAAGAATCAATAGAAAGATTCTTCCACTCCCGGTATTTTTTAATATGGAATAGAAGCTGCCAGTGGCAGCTTCTATTCCATATTATTTCTGACCGCGAAGTCTCTTTTCACGGATATCAGCAATGGCTGTATAAAGTACATCGGATGAAGAATTGAGGCCTGTCTCACAGGAATCCTGGATAACTCCGATGATAAATCCAACACCGACAGCCTGCATGGCAACATCATTCGGTACACCGAAGAGGCTGCAGGCCATAGGGATAAGAAGAAGAGATCCGCCGGCAACTCCGGAAGCACCTGCGGCACTTAATGCAGCAAGTACACAGAGAATGATCGATGTAAGAAAGTCTACATGGATATCCAGTGTATGAGCGGTAGATAAAGCCATTACAGAGATTGTGATCGCAGCCCCTGCCATGTTGATCGTAGCTCCAAGTGGAATGGAGATAGAGTAGGTATCTTCGTCCAGACCAAGTTTCTTACAAAGTTCCATATTAACCGGAATATTGGCAGCAGAACTTCTGGTGAAGAATGCTGTGATAAAGCTTCCTTTCAGACAGGTAAATACCAGTGGAAATGGGTTCTGTCTTGTGAAAATAAATACAATGACCGGATTGATAATGAAGATAACAACAGCCATACTTCCAACCAGAACGAGGATTAACTTTCCATAAGAAAGTAATGCATCCAGTCCCTGTTCTGAAATCGTAGAGAAGATCAGTCCCATGATACCGAACGGAGCACAGTTGATGATCCATTGAACTGCGGTCGCCGTTGCATCGGAAATGTTCTCCAGTGCATCTTTTGTTCCCTTGTTCGCGTGTTTTAATGCAATTCCAAAAATAACTGCCCAGAAAAGAATACCGATATAATTAGCATTGACAATGGAATCAACCGGATTCTTAACGAGATTGTTCAAAAGGTTGGTGAGCACTTCCGCAATTCCGCTTGGCGGAGTGATATCGGTAGCAGAAGCAGTGTCTGTAAAGGTCAGTGTTACCGGGAATAATCGGCAGGCAATAACGGCTACAAAGGCAGATACAAGGTTACCAACCATGTACAAAATGATAATAAATTTTAAATTGGTCTTCTGACCAGACTTCATGTGGCAGAGTGCACTCATAACCAGGAAGAATACCAGAAGCGGGGCGATTCCTTTCAGTGCTCCGACGAACATGGTTCCGAGAATCGAGATTACGGATGCCTGCGGAACAACAAGACCAAGAACCAGACCAATGATCAATCCGCAGATGATCCGTTTGATCAGGCTGATGCTGTTCCATTTTTTGATTAAATCTTTCATTGTTTTTTTTGGCAGGATTTTTTTGAATCCCGCACCCCTCTCTTTTGTTTTTTTGCTTTTCGCAAGTATGATTATGATTATACAGGAAAAGAGCAGGAAAGTAAATATTATTTTTGGGCAAAATGACAAGAAAAAGAAAAAAGTATGTGAAAAAATTGTCATATTAAACAAAAAAATATCGTTTAGAGGTTGTGCATATGCAGTAAGAGTGGTATAATAACCACTGTTAATAAAGAGATTGCCATCTGGGGAGATGGTATTTTTGGGAGGTCATATAATATGCAATTAAATAATGATGGTCTGATGTGGGCACTGGTAAAGGAAAAATCGGAGGAAGGACTGTGGATGAAGCGTGTTCCGATTCCGGAAGTAGGACCGAATGATGTGAAGATCAAGATCCACAAGACAGCAATCTGTGGAACGGATGTACATATTTATCAGTGGAATGACTGGGCACAGCATACGATTCCGATCGGCCTTACAGCAGGTCATGAGTATGTTGGAGAGATCGTAGAAAAAGGGGAAGGTGTACAGGGGTTCAAGATCGGTGATCTGGTATCCGGTGAAGGACATATTACATGTGGAAAATGCCGTAACTGTCTGGAAGGACACAAGGAGAACTGTAAGGATGCGAAAGGTGTCGGCGTGAACCGTAACGGAGCATTTGCGGAATATCTTGTGATTCCGTCAAGTAACGTATGGCCATGTAATCCGAACATTCCGGAAGAGATGTATGCAATCTTTGATCCATTTGGAAATGCAACACATACAGCACTTTCTTTTGAAGCACTGGGGGAGGATGTGCTGATCGCCGGAGCAGGCCCGATCGGATGTATGGCAGCAGCAATCGTGAAGTTCTCGGGTGCAAGACATGTTGTGGTAACAGATATGAATCCATACAGACTGGAACTTGCGAAGAAGCTGGGAGCAACAAGAACAGTTAACTTAAAAGAAGAGAATCTGAAAGATGTCATGAAAGAGATCGGAATGGCAGAAGGATTTGATGTCGGTCTTGAGATGTCCGGATCACAGGTGGCATTGGATGATATGATCCACAATATGAAGCACGGCGGACACATTGCACTGTTAGGATTACAGAGAACAGATGCCAAAGTAGATCTTGAGACAGTAATTTTCAACGGATTACATCTGAAAGGAATCTACGGACGTAAAGTATGGGATACATGGTATAAGATGTCTACGATGTTACAGGCAGGACTTGATATCTCGGATATCATCACACATCATTTTGACATCAAAGATTTCCAGAAAGGATTTGACGCTATGATCTCCGGTAATTCGGGAAAAGTCATTCTGGACTGGGCACATGTAAATGACTAAAAAGAGTGCATGGAACAAAGCAGAAAAAAGGCAGAATAAAAATGGAGAGGTTGAGAAAATGGCACGTAAAGACGATATTTTAAGCATTTATACAAAAGAAGTAGAAGGAATCAAAGAAGCTGGGCTTTTCAAAGGAGAGGCACCTTTTGTATCCCCGCAGGGAGCAAGAGTGAAGATGGAAGACGGAAGAGAACTTCTTTGTATGTGTGCGAATAACTACCTTGGACTGGGGGATAACCAGAGACTGATCGAGGCAGCTAAGAGAACATATGATGAAAAAGGATACGGAGTAGCATCTGTACGTTTTATATGTGGAACACAGGACATTCATAAGAAACTGGAGAAAAAGATCTCCGGATTCCTGGGAACAGACGATACGATCCTTTATTCTTCATGCTTTGATGCAAACGGAGGATTATTCGAGACAATTCTGACAGCAGAAGATGCAGTCATCAGTGATGAACTGAATCATGCTTCTATCATTGACGGAGTACGTCTGTGTAAAGCAAAACGTTTCCGCTATAAGAATAACGATATGAAAGATCTGGAAGCAAAATTAAAAGAAGCAGACGAAGCCGGAGCAAGAATCAAACTGATCGCTACAGATGGCGTATTTTCTATGGATGGAATCATCTGTAATTTAAAAGGGGTATGTGATCTGGCTGATAAATATAACGCACTGGTTATGGTTGATGATAGCCATGCGGTCGGATTTGTAGGAAAGACCGGACGTGGAACAGCAGAGTACTGTGGTGTGGAAGGCCGTGTGGATATCATTACCGGAACATTGGGAAAAGCACTTGGAGGAGCATCCGGCGGATATACATCCGGACGGAAAGAGATCATTGATCTATTAAGACAGAGAAGCCGTCCGTACCTGTTCTCTAACTCTCTGGCACCGGCAATTGCAGGGGCCAGCCTGGAACTGTTTGACATGCTGGAGGAGAGTACAGAACTTCGTGATCACCTGGAAGAGGTAACTGCATACTACAGAAAACAGCTGGTAGATAACGGATTTGATATTATTCCGGGAACACATCCATGCGTACCTGTTATGCTCTATGATGAGAAGACAGCAGCAGAATTCGCAAAACGTATGATGGAAAAAGGTGTATATGTTGTAGCATTCTCTTACCCGGTTGTACCGAAGGGAAAAGCAAGAATCCGTACACAGGTATGTGCAAGCCATACAAAAGAAGATATTGATTTCATCGTAAAATGTTTTATTGAAGTAAGAGAAGAGATGGGATTAAATAAATAACCGGATAAAAATAAATAAAAGATGAGAAAAAATGGTACGTAGCATTTATGAAAAGTGGTGCGTACCATTTTCTTTTTTGTGTTATACTAAACACAGCGTAAACTTGAAAGGAGAGACTGACAATGGAAAGAAGAAATGCATGGAAGACATACACACAGGAACAGTTAAAAGAACTGGATCAGATCAATGACAGATATAAAGTATGCCTGGATGAAGGAAAGACGGAGAGAGAATGTATCCGTCTGACTGTGAAAGAGATTGAAAAGCAGGGGTATCGTAACCTGAATGATATCAAAGGAAGTTTAAAAACAGGAGATAAAGTCTATGCAGTATGTATGGGAAAAAGTATTGCCATGTTCCGGATCGGAAAAGAACCATTGGAGAATGGCATGAACATACTGGGAGCGCATATTGATTCGCCAAGAATCGACGTGAAACAAAATCCTTTATATGAAAACGAAGAACTTGCTTACCTGGATACGCATTACTATGGCGGCATTAAGAAATACCAGTGGGTGACATTGCCTCTTGCTCTTCATGGAGTGATTGTTAAGACCGACGGAACAGTACAGGAAGTAAGTATCGGAGAGAAAGAAGAGGATCCGGTATTTGTAGTGACAGATCTTCTGATCCATCTGGCAGGAAAACAGATGGAAAAGAAAGCAAGTGTAGTGATCGAAGGAGAAAAACTCGATCTTCTGATCGGAAGCCGCCCGCTTGAGAAAGAAGAAAGACTGGATGAGAGTGAGAAAGAAGCAGTAAAAGCCAATGTCATGCGGATTCTGACAGATTATTATGATATGGAAGAGGAAGATTTTCTGTCGGCAGAACTGGAAATCGTACCTGCAGGAAAGGCCAGAGATTGTGGAATTGACAGAAGTATGATACTGGCTTACGGACAGGATGACAGAGTGTGTGCATTTACCTCATTATTCGCTATGCTGGATGTCGAAGAAGCAGTGCGTACCTCATGCTGCATCCTGGTTGATAAAGAAGAGATCGGAAGTGTTGGTGCAACCGGTATGCATTCCCGCTTCTTTGAAAATGTTGTGGCAGAACTGGTAGCTCTTACAGAAGGGGAATCAGAATTGAAAGTACGTCGTGCGCTTCAGAATTCCAGAATGCTTTCTTCTGATGTAAGCGCAGCTTATGATCCGATGTATGCGGAAGCCTTTGAAAAACGGAGTGCGGCATTCTTTGGAAAAGGGCTGGTATTCAATAAATTTACCGGAGCAAGAGGAAAGAGTGGTTCCAATGATGCCAATGCAGAATATCTGGCAGAAATACGTCGTGCGATGAATACAGAAGATATATCGTATCAGTTCGCTGAACTTGGAAAGGTCGACATTGGAGGCGGTGGAACAATTGCTTATATCATGGCAAATCATGGCATGGAAGTTATCGACAGTGGTGTGGCAGTCTTAAGTATGCATGCACCATGGGAAGTAACAAGTAAGGCAGATGTATACGAGGCTTACAGAGGATATAAGTCGTTTTTGCGTAATATCTAAAAAAGAAAGTCGTATATTTGCACTTGAATGTACGGAAATAAGCACAATTGTGCACAATGACTGAAAAACACAGGAAAAATCAACAGATTTATTGGTGAAAGTCTTGACGAAAACTGGCAAAAACAGTAAAATATGAAGTGCGACTTAGAAAATTTAGTTTTAGGAGGTCATGACAAATGGCAAAATGGGTTTATATGTTTACAGAAGGTAACGCAACCATGAGAAACCTTCTTGGTGGAAAAGGTGCAAACCTTGCTGAAATGACAAACTTAGGTCTTCCGGTACCACAGGGCTTCACTGTAACAACAGAAGCTTGTACACAGTACTACGAAGACGGCAGACAGATCAATGACGAAATTATGGGTCAGATCATGGAAGCTATCGATAAAATGGAAGGAATTACAGGAAAGAAATTCGGAGATAAGAAGAATCCACTTCTCGTTTCAGTTCGTTCCGGAGCAAGAGCTTCTATGCCTGGTATGATGGATACAATCCTGAACCTTGGATTAAATGAAGAAGTAGTTGAGACACTTGCTGAAGCTTCAGGAAATCCTCGTTGGGCTTGGGACTGCTACAGAAGATTCATCCAGATGTTCTCTGACGTAGTTATGGAAGTTGGAAAGAAATATTTCGAAGAGCTGATCGACAAGATGAAAGCTGACAGAGGTGTTAAGCAGGACGTTGAACTTACTGCAGAAGACCTGAAAGAGCTGGCTAACCAGTTCAAGGCTGAATACAAAGAGAAGATTGGTTCTGATTTCCCATCTGATCCGAAGGAACAGTTAATGGAAGCAGTAAAAGCTGTATTCCGTTCATGGGACAACCCAAGAGCTAACGTATATCGTCGTGACAATGATATCCCATATTCATGGGGAACAGCTGTTAACGTACAGATGATGGCATTTGGTAACATGGGAGATGACTGTGGTACAGGTGTTGCGTTTACTCGTGACCCAGCTACAGGAGAGAACGGTCTGTTCGGAGAATTCCTTACAAATGCACAGGGAGAAGACGTAGTTGCCGGTGTTCGTACACCAATGCACATTTCAGAAATGGAAGAGAAATTCCCAGAAGCATTCGTACAGTTCAAACAGGTTTGTGAAACTCTTGAAAAACACTATAGAGATATGCAGGACATGGAGTTTACTGTAGAGCATGGTAAACTGTACATGTTACAGACACGTAATGGTAAGAGAACAGCAAAAGCTGCTCTGAAAATCGCTTGTGATCTTGTTGATGAAGGAATGAGAACAGAGGAAGAGGCTGTTGCAATGATCGACCCTCGTAACCTTGACTCTCTGCTTCACCCACAGTTCGATGCAAAAGCCCTGAAAGAGGCTACACCACTTGCAAAAGCACTTGGAGCATCTCCGGGAGCTGCTTGCGGTAAGATCGTATTCACAGCTGACGATGCTGTAGAATGGGCTGAAAGAGGAGAAAAAGTTGTTCTTGTACGTCTTGAGACATCACCAGAAGATATCACAGGTATGAAGTCTGCACAGGGTATCCTGACAGTTCGTGGTGGTATGACATCTCACGCAGCCGTAGTTGCTCGTGGTATGGGTACATGCTGTGTATCTGGTTGCGGTGACATCGCAATGGACGAAGCTAATAAGAAATTTACACTTGCCGGAAAAGAATATCATGAAGGAGACTGCATCTCACTTGATGGTTCTACAGGTAATATCTATGATGGTATCATCCCAACAGTTGATGCAACAATCGCTGGTGAATTCGGAAGAATTATGGGATGGGCTGACAAATACAGAACAATGAAAGTTCGTACAAACGCTGATACACCACACGATGCTGTAAAAGCACGCGAACTTGGTGCAGAAGGTATCGGACTTTGCCGTACAGAGCATATGTTCTTCGAAGGAAACAGAATCGATGCATTCCGTGAAATGATCTGCTCTGAGACAGAAGAAGAAAGAGAAGCAGCACTTGCTAAGATTCTTCCAGAACAGCAGGGAGACTTCGAAAAACTGTATGAAGCACTGGAAGGTAACCCGGTTACTATCCGTTTCCTTGATCCACCGCTTCATGAGTTCGTTCCTACAGAAGAGGAAGACATTAAGAAACTTGCTGACGCTCAGGGTAAAACTGTTGAGCAGATCAAGACAATCATCGACAGCCTTCATGAGTTCAACCCAATGATGGGACACCGTGGATGCCGTCTTGCAGTAACATATCCAGAGATTGCTAAGATGCAGACAAGCGCTGTTATCCGTGCAGCAATCAATGTAAAGAAAGCTCACCCAGACTGGAACGTAAAACCAGAAATCATGATCCCACTTGTTGGAGACATCAAAGAGCTTAAATATGTTAAGAAATTCGTAGTAGAGACAGCAGACGCTGAGATTGCAGCAGCAAACAGCGACCTTGAGTACGAAGTTGGAACAATGATCGAGATCCCAAGAGCAGCTCTTACTGCTGATCAGATCGCTTCAGAAGCTGACTTCTTCTGCTTCGGTACAAACGACTTAACACAGATGACATACGGATTCTCTCGTGACGATGCTGGTAAGTTCTTAGACGCTTACTATGATGCTAAGATCTTCGAGAACGATCCATTTGCTAAGCTTGACCAGACAGGTGTTGGTAAATTAATGGAAATGGCTATCGAATTAGGTAAGCCGGTTAATCCAAGCCTTCACGTTGGTATCTGTGGAGAGCACGGTGGAGATCCATCTTCTGTTGAATTCTGCAACAAGATCGGTCTTGACTATGTATCTTGCTCACCATTCCGTGTACCAATCGCTCGTCTTGCAGCAGCACAGGCAGCAATTAACCAGAAATAGTACACTGTAGGTGGCTAACATAGAACGTTAATTAGCTTATATAGAGAACCCCTTACATCAATTATGGTGTGAGGGGTTTTTTTCGTGAAAAATGTACAAAAGTTCTTGGGTGTGCTAGTATGATGATAAAGACAAATCGGGATTTACAGGAAGTGTGACAAGAAAGCCAAAACGGTATACTGGGAAAAAAAGATTAAGAAAAGAATAAAGAGCTGGTTTTAATTGTAAAATTTATGGGGAACTAACATCAGCTTATTGACATAAATTTAAAAATAAGTATAATAATAGTTGAGTAATTGTTCAACTATTATTATTTGGGGGGGTGAATATATGTCAAAAACGTCTTATATTTGTAATTGCGATGTAATTCATGAGGATATTGTGAATGATGTGAAATCCAAGATGCAGCCAAAAGATGATTATATCCAGTTGGCTTCTTTGTTTAAGCTATTTGGAGATGGAACTAGAGTACAAATCTTACACGCTCTAGAACAGAGTGAGATGTGTGTATGTGATCTTGCAGTGCTACTGGGGGTAACAAAATCTGCAATTTCGCATCAGTTAAAGGCATTACGCCTAGCGAATCTGGTAAAATTCCGTAAAGAAGCACAGATAGTTTACTACTCGCTGGCAGATGATCATGTGAAAGAGATTATTGACAAGGGATTTGAGCATCTTTGGCAGAAATAATATTTTTTAATATTATAGTTGAGTAATTGAACAATTAAACAAATTATAAGGAGATTATCATGAAACGCATATTTCTATTAAAAGGGTTGGACTGTCCAAATTGTTCCGCAAAAATTGAAAAAGAAATCGGAGAGTTGGATGGAGTGCAATCCTCAGTGGTAAATCTGATGAAGCAGACGCTTACAATCAATGTTACTCAGACAGCCGCAGATACGATAGCCAGTCAGATTGAAACGATTGTTCATAGCCATGAGCCAGATGTGGAAGTTCAGGAAGAAACCGTTATGAATGTTACAAAGAGTTATTCGTTAAAAGGGTTGGACTGTCCGAATTGTTCCGCAAAAATTGAAAAAGAAGTCGGAGAGTTGGATGGAGTGCAATCCTCAGTGGTAAATCTGATGAAGCAGACGCTTACAATCAATGTTGCTCAGACAGCCGCAGATACGATAGCCAGTCAGATTGAAACGATTGTTCATAGCCATGAGCCAGATGTGGAAGTTTCTGAAATTGTACAGGAATCTTATATACCGGAAAAAAAGCAGGAGGCCAATGAATCCTATAACAATGAGGATAAGAAGTTGACAGTTCGTTTAGCGACTGGTGCAGCAATCTATGCCATTGGTATGGCATTGACTGTTTTTGCGAAAGTGCCACTGCCTATCGAGTTAGCTTTTCTCATTGTTTCTTATGTTATTCTTGGTGGAGATGTTGTATGGCAGGCTGTGAGGAACATTTCAAAGGGGCGTGTATTTGATGAACATTTTTTGATGAGTGTTTCTACGATTGGGGCTTTTGTCATTGGTGAATATCCAGAAGCAGTTGCTGTTATGCTATTCTATCAGGTAGGTGAATTTTTTCAGTCATTGGCTGTTAAGCGTTCCAGAAAATCTATATCAGACTTAATGGATATACGTCCAGATTCTGCTACAGTAAGAAGAAATGGGGAATTGATTACCATATCTCCAGAAAATGTCTCCATTGGTGAGATTATTATTGTAAAGCCTGGTGAAAAAATTCCATTAGACGGTGTGGTATTGGATGGAGATTCTATGCTGGATACAAGGGCCTTAACAGGAGAATCAGTTCCGAGAAGTGTTCATAAAGGAGACGAAGCACTTTCCGGTTGTATGAATCAGACGGGTGTCTTAATGATTAAGACAACAAAAGCATTTGGTGAATCTACGGCTTCAAAGATTATTGATCTTGTGGAAAATGCGTCAAGCCGAAAAGCACCAACAGAAAATTTTATTACTACATTTGCACGTTATTATACACCTGTGGTTGTAATCTTAGCAGCTTTGCTGGCGATTCTGCCACCGATCATTCTTGGCGGAGGCTGGACAGAGTGGATTCGCAGAGGATTTGTTTTCCTTGTGGTATCTTGTCCATGTGCATTGGTTATTTCAATCCCGCTGACTTTCTTCGGCGGCATTGGTGCGGCATCTAAACGAGGTGTTCTTGTAAAAGGAAGCAATTATTTAGAGGCACTTAATAATGTCAGCGTTATTGTGTTCGATAAAACCGGAACACTTACAAAAGGTGTTTTCAATGTGACGGATATTTTGCCTGCAAATGGATTTTCAAAAGAACAGGTTCTGGAGTATGCGGCAGAGGCAGAGAGTTTTTCTAACCATCCTATTGCAAAATCCATTCTTGCTGCTTATGAAAAAGAAATTGATCAGTCAGTGATTTCTGATTATAAGGAAATTTCAGGATATGGAATCAGTGTAATGGCAGGGGAAAAGAAAGTTTTTGCTGGCAATACGAAACTTATGGATACAGAATGTATAGAGTACACAACCTGTGAAAACGCAGGTACAAAAGTTTATTTGGCGGTAGATGGTCAATATGCAGGATGTATTTTGATAACAGATGAAGTGAAGCCGGACAGTAAAAAAGCAATTTCTGACCTGAAACATATCGGCGTGGAAAAAACAGTCATGCTTACCGGTGATGATGAAAAAATTGGGAAGTCTGTTGCAGAAGAATTGCAGTTGGATGAATATTATGCACAGCTGCTTCCTGACCAAAAAGTGGAAAAGGTTGAGCTTTTAGATGGTAAAAAGAGACCGGGAAGCAAATTGGCTTTTGTTGGTGATGGTATCAATGACGCTCCTGTCCTTGCCCGTGCAGATGTTGGTATTGCAATGGGTGGGCTTGGTTCGGATGCGGCCATTGAAGCAGCAGATGTAGTTCTGATGACAGATGAACCGTCTAAGCTGGTGGACGCGATTGAAGTAGCAAAAGCGACAAAACAGATTGTCATGCAGAATATAGTGATTGCTCTTGGGATTAAGAGTGTGTTCCTGATTCTTGGCGCTCTTGGTATTGCGGGAATGTGGGAAGCTGTATTTGGTGATGTAGGCGTTACCATAATTGCTGTTTTGAACGCAATGAGAATTTTGAAAAAATAGGAAATGAGGTGGACATGTGAAACGAAAACTGATTCTGTTAGTTGTTACGATTGTTTTTCTTGTAGGTTTTGGTGTCATTTTACATTCACCGCCTTCTATGATTGATGCAGTCACAGGAGCAACACCGAAGTCAAAAAAGGCGGCTCAAGCCTCCGCACAGTTGGAAGGCTCTTATGTTCTCGGTATTAATATGATGTCAGATGGTCTCGACAACGAGAACACCCGGAATAAATTAAAAGAATTGGCACTGGACGATTCGGAAACAAATGAAACAGATCTCATGAAAACGGACATTAGTTTTCGGTTATATGTATCTGAGACGGATTATCCGCTTGTCAGTTATGCTAAGAAACTCTGTGACAGGTTGAAACAGGCCGGTTTTTCCGTAGATCTGAAAGAGTACAGTAACACAATGATGCTATCAAGAGTGGTAAGTGGAAAGTATGATGTATTCCTGGCATCGGATGATTTTATTGACGTTACAACGCTAACACAGATGGACTATATGATCATGGACAGCGAAGAAATGAGGTGAGCGGGAATTTATGAGAAAATGGAATACGATTTTGTCTGTTTTAATGCTTCTCATTTTTATGATTCATGGAATCATGGGCAGCTTTATGCTGAACGGAGTTGGAAGTAGTGCAGGGAAACTTCTTGCATGGATTGGTGTTGGTATTCTTGTTGTGCATACGGTGATTGGTGTCATCCTGACAGTTCAGAGTTTACAGACAGCGAAGCAATCAGGAAAAATGTATCTGAAACAGAACGCCATATTTTGGGCGAGACGAGCCAGTGGGATGGCAATACTGATTCTGCTGTTATTCCATATTGGCTTGTTTGGAAAGGTGCAGAATGGGACATATATTTTGTTCCCTTTTACAACGGTAAAGATGGTAACTCAGCTTTTGTTCGTAGCGGCAATCTTTGTTCATATTTTTATCAATATACGCCCATTGCTCGTATCACTGGGAATCATTAGTTATAAAGAACGAAGGAGCGATATTTATTTGATCCTTTCGGTGCTTCTTCTTTTTATAGCGGGAGCGGTTATTTTATATTATATTGGGTGGCAATATCTATGAGTAAGACAATTATTATTATAGGTGCTGGACTGGCAGGACTTTCAGCGGCTTTGCAGGCAGCGGAAAATGGATGCAATGTAAAACTGGTTTCCTCCCTTCCGTCAGAGCGGGCACAGTCTGTTATGGCGGAGGGCGGTATCAACGCAGCTTTGAATACAAAAGATGAAAACGACAGTCCCGAAGAACATTTTACAGATACAATAAAGGCAGCATGTGGTCTGGCAGATCCAAATGCAGTTTGGGAAATGACACAGGCAGCACCGGAGCTGGTGCACTGGCTGCTAAAACTTGGAGTTAAATTTAACATGAGTGGCTATGATGATGTGGATCTGCGGAATTTTGGCGGGCAGAAAAAGAAACGGACTGCTTTTGCACAGAGCGATACCGGGAAGCAGATCATGACAGCTATGATAGACGCTGTTCGCAGGAAAGAAGCATCTGGTATGGTAGAACGGTTCAGCCATCATTCTTTCCTAACACTTCGTCTGTGTGGCAATATTTGTTGTGGCTGCGTAATCAGGGATGAATATAGTCAGGAGACTGTGGAATTACCGGGGGATGCGGTTATTGTTGCCACCGGTGGTATGCACGGATTGTTTGGAAATACAACGGGTTCGCTGAGCAATACAGGAGAAGTCACCGCAGAATTGTTCCGGCTTGGTGTTCCTCTGGCAAATGGCGAGATGATCCAGTACCATCCGACAACTGTGAAATGTGGTGGAAAACGCATGCTCATCAGCGAGGCGGCCAGAGGGGAAGGTGGCAGGTTGTTTGCCATGAAAGATGGAAAACAATGGTATTTCATGGAGGAAAAATACCCGGAGCTTGGAAATCTGATGCCACGAGATATTACCGCCAGAGAGATATGGAAGGTCAGCCATGAATCAGAGGTATTTCTTGACATGACGGAAATATCGGAGGAGATTATTTCAAATAAGCTATCTGGTCTGGCAGACGATTGTATGACCTATCTGCATAAAGATATACGAAAGGAACCGGTGTCTGTTTTACCGGGAATTCACTATTTTATGGGAGGCATTCTGGTGGATGAGCAGCACAGAACGCCGATTCAGAATCTTTGCGCTGCCGGAGAATGCTGTGCCCAATATCATGGTGCCAACCGTCTTGGTGGAAATTCTCTGTTAGGAGCGTTATACGGAGGACGTGTTGCGGCAAAATCAGCATGCGAACAGGCAGATGTAGTAGATCTATCTTGTGCGACACAGATAGATTTTCCACCAGCGTCTCAAATTTCAGAAATAAAGCAATTAAACAAAGTGATGCAGGAGACTATGGGCGTTGTCAGAAATGAGAATACGTTGTTAAATGGGATTCAAACGGTACAAGCGCTGACAGGAAATCTTCCATTGCTTGGCATGGCAGTTCTAAAGAGTGCTCTTGCAAGAAAAGAAAGCCGTGGTGCACACTGGCGGGAGGATTATCCGAAGAGCAATGACGATGATTACCTTAAAACAACGGTAGCCAGATTTGATGGAAAGCAGATACAGATTTCCTTTGTACCTGTTCCAGAAAGGCGGTGATTCACTTGGTATATAAAATAAGAATCAGGCGGCAGGAGAGTCAGAAATCAGACAGTTATTGGCAGGAATTTGAGTTTGACGGAAGCAAAAACAGCTCTGTTGCCAATGTTCTAAAGGAATTGAACAGTAGAACTCCTTTGAAAGATAATTCAGGGAATATAGTTACTCCCATCAGCTGGGAATGTAGCTGTATGGTGCGAAAATGTGGGGCTTGCGCCATGCTGATTAACGAACGTCCGAGGCTGGCATGCTCTACATTTCTACATACGTTAAAAGGTTCTACAATCACCTTGGAACCTTTAAGCAAATTTCCGCTTGTAAGAGATTTGATCGTTGACCGGTCAATTCTGTTTGAAAATTTGAAAAAACTGAACCTTTGGCTTGAAAGTGAAGCTTATATGAATCCGTGGACACATGAACCGAGATACCAGTCGGCACGCTGTCTGATGTGTGGCTGCTGCCTTGAAGTGTGTCCCAACTTCTCTGCAAATGGGACTTTCGCAGGCGCTGTTGCTGCAGTCAACGCATTTCGGATTCTGAATGAAGAACAGGAAAGCACTCATTTGAATGAGATTTCTGCTGAATATAAGAAGAAATATTTTGAGGGATGCGGGAAGTCGTTATCTTGTCATGATATTTGTCCGATTGGTCTGCCTGTGGAAGAACTGCTTGTAAGGTCGAATGCAGCGGCTGTTTGGGGCAAATAAAATGGATGATAAAAGCTATAATGAATGTATGAAGAGAATCAAAAACTTGATTCTCTTTTTTTAAAATACATACATTGGCAAATATCTATGTATATATTATATTGAACATAGACAATGATCAATGTGAGGTGTCAATATGAATGCAATGGATGTGGCTTTGATATGCAAGGCTTTGGGCGATGCGAACCGGCTGGAAATTGTACAGATGCTGTCGGATGGAGAAAAGTGCGGGTGTAAACTTTTGGAAAGATTTGAAATTACCCAGCCAACTTTATTCAATGATGAATGTTCCGGAAATATTGTAGCTAATAGTTATTTAAACTGTTGTATTTGTTTAAAAATTAAAAAATATCTAATGAGTCTTCCGCATCTACCCACATCTGCAAATTTCCATCAAGATATAATCTCGCATATTCAAGTGGTTCATCGACAGCAAGTGAGGTTAATGCACAGTCTGATCCGGGTGTAGTTTTTAAATCCTTTTCAGCTTCCCAACAGTCAATGCGGAGCATATAACCAGCAGAAGTATAAACATCAATACTGTTGCGTTGTGGATTGTATTCTGCAAATATCGTTCTCATCATATCGAATCTCCTTATCATTCAATCAATCATCAGTTACAAAAATCAGAAGCATTTCAATCAGTTCACCATGTCATTTTCATTTTGTGTTATAATGTGTTATCAGATTTTTTTGCCCTTGTAGTTGCCCTTATCAGAGTTCGTAAACACTGGTGGGACGATATAACACAAGGGAAATAATAAGGGAAAGCTCACTAGTGATAAATTCAGTGTCTTCAAGGGTTTGCGGAGAATTTAATAACAAAATATAACAGTTATTAAATCTCTTAAAACAGGTGAAATCTCAATCGGAATTTGTAGTAAAGGAGGTTTACAATGGGGTTTTGGATTTTTATGTTGATTATGGATTTGCTTCTTCCATTTACGATG
>NZ_WWSA01000024.1:0-46840 GCF_009875615.1 Dorea sp. BIOML-A1 | reverse complement strand
GTTGCAAATTTCGGAAACCCGTTTTTAGCATAATTTTGACGCTTTAGTATTTCCCGCCGACGGAACCTGAACAGGAACGGCTTCCTACTTTTTATGCAGGTCCGGGTCATCGTGCCTTTCTGAATTAAATCCCAAGCAATCCTATCGTCCGCAATATCAATATCGTCACAAACAACGTAAAGATCGAAAGCACCGATGAGAACACCACCAGCTGTCCGGCAAGCTGTCCATCTGCTCCCGCCTGTTGTGCCATGATATAACTGGATACCGCAACCGGAGTCTGATATGCCAGCAGGCCTGACAACAGATCCGCATCCCTGTATCCCATCATAACGATCATCGGGATCATAATAAGTGGTAAAATCACAAGCTTAATCGTCAGTACCACTGATGCAACTTTTAAGTTTCCTTTTACTTTTGAGAAGTCCAGATCACCTCCCAAGATCATGAATGCAATCGGCGTTGACAGCTTTGCCAGATCCTGAACCGTTGTATCCACTGCCGTCGGAAGTCTGATTCCCAACAGCGAAAATATAATTCCCAACACCGAAGATATGATCAGCGGATTCTTCACAATATCAAGAATAATCTTCTTCCAGTCTGTCTCCCTCTTTTCTCCGAAAATCGAGAGTGCAACTACTGCCAGAAAATTATACATCGGTACAAGGATCGCACTTAAAATCGCCGCCGTTGTTGTGCTTTTTACTCCATACATATTCTGCACAACCGCAACTCCGAAGATTACGTAATTGCTGCGAAAGATTCCCTGAATCACGACTCCCTGCTGATTCTCCTGCTTCACAACCTTTGGAACGATCAGACAGAGCAGTACGAACAGGATCAGAAGTCCGCCTGCCGCCCAGATACACAACTTAATCCTGCTGTGGATCTCCGCCCCGATGTCACTCTGATAGACATTATAGAATAACATACACGGCAAAAATATCTTAAAAACGATCGCATTGGCCTGTTTTGTAAGCTTACGGTCTGCCAGAGAGGTATAATTGACCATCAGATATCCTAACACCATAAGAAAAAATACAGGTGCGATTACATTAAATGATACAATAATATTTTCCAATTTCCCTTACTTCTTTCATTCCCGGCTCTTTACACATGAAATACATACTCATCCAGACGCTCAAATGCTTCCTTCACTCTGCTGAGCGGCAACGCCAGATTCATACGGATTCCGTATTCCTGATGGAACGGTCTTCCATCCTGCCATGCAACACCGACATCCCAGCCGGCTTTCAACAATTCATCCAGTGACTTGTAATTCTCTTCACACCAGTCCTCACAGTCCAGGAACAACATGTAAGTTCCCTGCGGCTTGCTGACATTGATTCCTCTGTAATAGTCACGGATATGATTGACCGCATACTCTACATTTTCTGACAATACCTGACAAAGTTCATTCACCCAGGTATATCCTTCTGCCTCGTAGGCTCCGATCAGCGCATGCATGGACAGTACATTCATCGTATTATAATGTGACTTTCTGGATTTTGCCTCCAGACGGTCACGTAACATTCGGTTAAAAACTATGTGATAGCTTCCTACCAGTCCCGCCAGATTAAATGTCTTGCTCGGTGCATAGAATGCAATCGTACGGTTTCTGGCATCCGGACTGATCGACTGTGTCGGAATGTGCCGGCTCCCTTTTAAAATCAGGTCTGACCAGATCTCATCTGCGATCACAACACATTCGTTATTCTTATATACTTCCATAGCCTCTTCTATCTCCCAGCGCTCCCAGACACGTCCTGTCGGATTATGCGGACTGCAGAAAACCGCCACATGGATGTTGTTGGCTTTTAATTTTGCATCCATATCTTCATAGTCCATGCGCCAGATTCCCTTTTCGTCCTTTTTCAGAGGGCTATGTACGATCTTATATCCGTTCTCCGTGATACATTTCGTAAATCCGATATAGGTCGGACTATGGAGAAGTACCGCATCTCCCGGTGCCGCAAATGCTGTCAGTGCCGAGATCACCCCGCCTAATACTCCATTTTCATATCCGATATACTCCGGCATCAGACCTTCTACATTATTACGGATCTTGTGCCAGCGGATGATCGAATCATAATACTCTTCCACCGGGCTGAAGTATCCATATGCCGGGTGTGCCGCTCTGTCCATAATTGCTTTCGGGATCGTCGGAACAGTCTCAAAATTCATATCAGCTACCCACATCGGGATTACATCGAATCCGTCTTTTGGCGGCTCAGGTGCAAATCCCGGATTCTTTCCCAATCCATCCACTGCAATCGCATCTTTGCCATGTCTGTCTATTATTTTTGTAAAATCATATCTCATATCCTGTTCTCCTTTTTCATAAAATCCAAGACTTTTCCACATCATGCTTCTGTTCTTTCAGAACTTTTCCACATTGAGCATCTTATTTTTTTGAAAATGTCCACATTGCCTTGATCTGATCTTTGATATTGGCAAATGTCCATGCCGTATTCGTATTCTTAATGCTGAACGGATCATTTACCGTTACAGTGCCATTCTCATAGCCGGTCAGAACAATAAAGTGACCGATCTGCGTAAAGTCTCCCGGTCCCATACTGCATATGACCGGATGTCCCTGTGCCAGTTCTGCGCTTACCTGTTCTTCTGAAAGCATACCTCCTACGCTGTTTAGATTCCAGTTCGCACCTGCTTCATCCATGAACCTCCAGTAAGTATTATTTTCCTCATCCACATAACCGTGTTCGGTTCCATATGCTGCTACCTTTGCCGGAGTAATGGATGCATCCTGATTCAGTCCTGCTGCTACCATTGCCATACAGGTCGGTCCGCATCCACTGGTCGCTACGATCCCCGTTCCATACGGTGCATATCCCCAGCGTTCATCCCATTGTAAAAGTTCCGGAATTTCTCCATTTGAAAGATCTTCCTCTATCGTATCTGCATAAGGCTTGTCCTTTTTCTTCTCATAATCTGCTACAAAATCTACCGTCTCTGCATTCTTGTCCAACAGTTCGATCACACTCTGTGGTACTCCCTGCTCCTCTGCCTGGCTGCGGACACGCTCTAACTTCTGTTCGGCTGCTTCCGTTGTTTTAGCTTTTTTTTCTTTCTGTTTTTTTGCCTTCTCGGCTTTTAATAATTCTTCCTGTTTCTTCTCTTCTGCACGCTCCTGATGAAGATAATAGCCAGTAAAAGCAGCAGTTATCACTGCTGCTATCACACCTGCTATTGCTATATATATATAAATCCGATTTCTTTTTGCACCATTTGAAAGAGAAGTCTTGTTTTCTGTTTGCTGTTCTTCTGTATGATTCATCACTTTCATCTGTCAATTCAGTCCTCTTTTTTGAAAATCTTCAAAATCTTCTGCATCATCTGTTCGAAAGAATTTTTCGACATCGCTCTTAATTATACAACAGCGTGTCTGCAGATACAACTTAACTTTTTCTAAAAATTCTTCTAAAAATTCTTTTGCTGAATAGATACCGATCCCATTTATTTATCTTTTTTCAATTTCTGCTTGCATTTTATCTCCATTCATGATATGATACATCTTGTCTTAAGGACACAACATAATATCGGGGTGTGGCTCAGCTTGGCTAGAGCGCCTGGTTTGGGACCAGGAGGTCGCAGGTTCGAATCCTGTCACCCCGATTTATAATATATTTTGCGGGTGTAGTTCAATGGTAGAACACCAGCCTTCCAAGCTGGATACGTGGGTTCGATTCCCATCACCCGCTTTTTCATGCCTGATTTTAATTTCATTCTCATATAAAGGTGTAAATAAAAAAAACACTATATTCTATCCGAAAGAAGATGGAGTATAGTGTTTTCCTTTTTCCGATATTCTATTTTCTGTCATATTTCCTGTTATCGTTTTCCGATTCTTCTCATCCACATCAGGACAGATCCTATCAGGATATAGACATCTGCCAGATTCGCTGTTACATCACCTAATATCTTATGTTCAGATCTTATACCAATGTAATCTACGACTTTACCTCTGACGATCCGGTCATAAGTATTGCTGATGGCTCCTGCACTCAGCAATGTCAACGCTGTCTTATTCACCTTATGACCTTCCCGGAATGATTCTGCCAATGTCAGCATCAGGATCACTGCCGTCGTTATCACAGACGCTTTCTTTACCTTATCCGGTTCGCAATCCATGGAATTAAATGCAAAGCCTTTGTTGTATACTTTTCTGATCAGGACTTTTGTCCCGCAAAAGTTTTTTTCCT
Organism: Dorea sp. BIOML-A1; assembly: GCF_009875615.1. Classification (NCBI taxonomy): domain Bacteria; kingdom Bacillati; phylum Bacillota; class Clostridia; order Lachnospirales; family Lachnospiraceae; genus Dorea; species Dorea sp. BIOML-A1. The sequence continues at coordinate 42,617 of NZ_WWSA01000024.1, read as the reverse complement.
CTTTCTCACTTACATTTTCTTCTATGTACTGTTTTACAGCCATATCCAGACCAAACAGTGTTCCAATCGCACCCGGTATGCTTGTGTGCATCTATATCTCTCCCTGGATCTTCACAATCTCTTCTTCCTGCTTTTCAATCTCTTCCTCGCGTTTTTCGATTTCTTCACAGAGCGTTACGTAATCCATGTCGGATACTTCCCCACTCTGGAACTTCTCATATACCATACGACCGATATCTGCAAGATCTCTTTCATTTGCTCTCTTTAAAGTTCGTACATTACTTTTGATCTTCTGAATCTCCAGTGTATCTCCTGTCTTCTTAGTGATGTCACTCGCAACATCTGAAACTCTTCTGCTGAATTCTTCAAAAAAATCTGCCATCTGTATCCTCTCCTTATCTCGTTCTTCTTTACAGCCGTCTTAAAATATCCAGTGAATGATACAGGTTCATCGTTCCATATCCCCACTGTGTATTTGGATATTCTATCGCCGGAAGCTTCTGCGCCCCCATCACGATCACATTCCTTACCTGACTGGCTGATGCTCCACCCGCTCCCGGCTGATCACTGATCCACTTCATGATCAGTGCACAGCCACCTGCCGCAATTGCTGTTGCTGCACTTGAACCGGTGCGTTCTTTGAATCCTCCGCCCGGTACCGCACCGGTAACCGCTACTCCCGGTGCAGCATAATCCGGTTTGATTCTTTCATCTCTAGTATACCCTCTGCCCGAATTAATATCAACCGTATTCTCCTGACTGTTATAATAAGACACCGTCATCGTATGCTCCCCTCCTGCCGGTTCTGTAAATGTGGTATCCGGATTCGATTCCAGAAAATATACTTCTCCATCCAGAAACTCTTTCATGGGCAGCCACATATGAAACTCCCCCTTCGGCTGCATCACAGGCTTTACTTCTATTTTCCAGATTCCCGGTACTGCTTTCTGCAGCCGGATAAACACCAGCTGTGCATCGCTATTCTCCTGCAGAAGTCTGTACTCCACCGTAACAGCCGTCCGTTCAAAAGCAAATACAAAATCAAACAGATATCCCAGACGTACCGGAATCTGCCCGGTACGTTCTCCGGAAGGTGATGTGATCGACACTGTCACAATGTTCGGAAGGGTACTCCATAACTCCGTCACAAAACCTTTCACCCCTTCCCCTACCCTGATCTCCGCTGTCCGTATATTCTGTGCCTCCGTAAATGTTCCGTAATAATGATGTCTCTGCGCTGCCTCATTCCCGGTTCCCGTTACTACACAGCGGTTTCTCAGCAATGCATAGCCATCCAGAACTCCTGCAAGCAAAGAGTCACCATTATGCCCTCCGAAACTGGTTCCGATCGCCATACAGATCACAAGCGGCATCTCCCGTCTGCGGGCCAGTTCATTCAGATACCGAAGTCCGGCCAGGATATCATTTTCCTGATAACAGTGTGCATCTTCTGCAACCCCAAAAAATTCTTTCAGATATTTTTTTGCCGGCTTAAGCTTTACCATCGCGATCACCGCCTCCGGGGCAGCCCCAAGAAACTGTCCACTGCTTTCTGCACTTCCGGCAGCCACACTTGCAACAAATGTTCCATGCCCATCTGTATCTTCCGAAGAGATCAGTTCTTGCGGACTTTCCGAATGCAGAGCCGCATTGATTCTTTCTTCGGTATACTCTGTTCCATACAGAAAGCCCTCCGGCGGATCCCCATCCTGAATTGTCTGATCCCAGATCCCCGCAATTCTTGTTGTCCCGTCAAGATTACAGAATACCGGATGGGTATAATCGATCCCCGTATCCAGGAAACCGATCATAATCCCCTCTCCCATAAGCTGCAGCGTCGGATAATTCTGCAGCGTAATAATTCCGGCTGCATCTAACGGCTGCATATCCAGAAGTGTATAGCACTTGGGGATCGCGCCGTACCAGTACTGCCGCAAGGATAAGGGAAGTAACATCCGGCTGTCTAACGACACACTTTTATATCCGAAATCCAGCTCCTGGATACACATCTTTTCCGTATCCACTCCTTCTAACTCATCTTCCCTGTATGGCGAGATAATAAAATCCCAGTAATCTTCCGATAATATCTTTTCTTTACATCTGTCTTCCAATGAAAAAAAGCCTTTCATATACATTTGTTTTATGTATATGAAAGACTTCGTGTCATTCATTAATATTTTTATGCATTTGTATGCTGGTTCAGCATACGCTCGATGATCTCCACAGATTCTTCGATACCATAACTTGCACTGTTAAAACAGATATCATAGTTCACAGCATCTCCCCACTTCTGGCCGGTATAGAAATTGTAATATTTCGAATGCTGACGGTCAATCTTCTTCAAAAGGCGTTCTGCTTTTTTATGATCCAGATTATTGACTTCCATGACTCTGTGTACACGCTGTTCAAAAGGAGCTGTAATAAAGATACTGATATGTGGAATATGATTATTTGCCAGTATCACATCCGCACATCGTCCCATAACAATGAAATCTTCTTCTTTTGCCTTCTTACATATCAGATCACTCTGATTAAAGAAGATTGCATCTTCTTTTGTCAGACCATGATAACGGTCAAAATCTTTCAGACGTTCTTTCAACGTCCGTCCGGATCCCTGGTACTTATTCTCAATCTCATTTGTTCCCAGATCTGCCACATCTACAACCGAATCTTTCTCCGCGTCCAGACGTCTCAATACTTCATTGAATATCTCTGCATCGTAATAGTTGATCCTGAGTGCATCCGCCAGTGCAAATCCAATATCGTTACCCGCACTTCCATGTGTTCTTCCGATACAGATGATCAGATGATCATCCTTTGAAAACTTCTGACGCAGGTTCGATGTATTTAGCTTTGCCCTGTTTTCATCCAGAATCTCAACTTTTCCAAAACCTGCCGGCAGTTCTGCGATTTCTTTTAATATCTCATCATATTTTCTCATCAGTCTGGATCGGTCTTCATCCTTACGGATCGTACGTGCCATGTTACTGATCAGCGCAAGCTCACTTCTGAGCAGATGCCCCTGTGGCTTTGTACGCATCAGCTTCACAAGACTTTCTACACAAGTACGTTTGTCTCCCGTAAAGGTACGGCCAAGAGAAGAACCTACACATTCATAGACTTCTCCGTCCAGATCATAGATCCGTTCCGCTATGTCATAGTATTTATTCTTATTTTCCATGTTCCGCACCTCCCCTTACAAAAAGAATACCAGCATATCGATAATAAATACCGGTATCAGACATGTCAGTGACCATACCATATATCCGAAGAACGATGGCATACGCACACCATTTTCATCTGACATAGATTTTACCATGAAGTTCGGCGCATTTCCGATATAGGTATTTGCTCCCATAAATACAGCTCCACAGGAGATTGCCTCCAGCATCTTAACAGGAACCGAACCAAGTGTCGTCACAACACCGCTCTTGAACCCAAGTGCTCCCGCCGTTGTAAGGAATACCAGATACGTTGGTGTATTATCCAGAAAACTTGACAGTGCTCCGGTTGCCCAGAACATTTCAAATGGTTTATTGATACCAAGTTCCGCACCATTTGCCTTCAGAATCATCAATGCAGGCTGCATCGTGATAAAGATTCCGATGAACAGAACCGCAACTTCCTGAATTGCCCCCCAGGTAAAATGGTTACGGATACGTACTTCTTCTTTTGTCGTTTTAAATGATAAAAATGCTGCCAGAAGGATGATCACGATCTCGATCACAGACGGGAATCCAAGCGTCACTTCTCCAAGGATATGGATTCCTTTTACCGTTCCGTCCGCATTCTGGAATGCAGACATACCAGGAAGCATTCCACTTAAGATTACAGCTCCGACAATCATTGCAACATATATCAGATTATGAAGTCCTACAATTCTAACGTGTGTTCCGGGCTCTCTAATATCTGGTTTTCTACCTTCCGCAATATCTTTTCTGTAAGCTCTTCTATCCAGAAAATAGAATAACATCAGCAAAATGATCATGTTAAAGATCAGTATATGAAACAGCTTCAGGCTCCAGAAAAACGGAACGCCACGCATGAATCCCATCATAAGCGGCGGATCTCCGATCGGTGTCAGACATCCTCCCATATTAGAGATCAGGAAGATAAAAAAGATCATAATGTGACTCTTTCTTTTTCTCCACGAATTCATCTTAATAAACGGACGTACCAGAAGCATACTTGATCCGGTCGTTCCGATCACGCTGGAAAGCAGTGTTCCCAGAACAAACAATGCCGTATTGATCCTCGGTGATCCGGCAAACTCACCGTCAATTGTAATGTTACCTGCTACACAGAACAGACCGAACAATAAAATGATAAATGTCAGATAATCATTTACCACACATTCCAAAACCGTCTCTCCCATTGTAAACATTCCGTACTTTGCAGCAAACGGAACAATAAACAGTACCGACCAGAACGCAACTGCAAGCGGCTGATGCTTTTCCCACCAGTCCGGCTTGATCAGAGGCATAACGGCAATACTGAGCAACAGCCCTGCAAAGGGTATGCAGAGCCAAACTGGAATAGCTGATAATTCCTCCATTCCTTTCTCCTCCATTCTTCCTCAAGTAAAGTCTTATGTGTCATTGCATAATGAAAGCTGTCATTGACAACTCTCTTAGCATTCTATATGTAAAATGTATTATTGAAGCCTTGGTACTTCCTGACCTCTCAACATTATTACCGGTCCTCCGGTTCCCTCAATATATTCTTTTGTGATAACAACCTCTCCAATATTGTCATCCTTCGGGATTTCATACATGATATCTAACATGAATTCTTCGATGATCGCACGAAGCGCCCTCGCTCCGGTATCTTTCTTCATTGCTTTTTTTGCAATCGCATGAAGTGCGCCGTCATCGAATTCCAATTTTACTTCGTCTAATGCAAGCAGTTTCTGATATTGCTTCAAAATTGCATTCTTAGGCTCTTTTAATATCTCCACCAGCATATCTTCACTCATACCCTGTAAGGTAAATACAATCGGCAGACGTCCCAGGAACTCCGGTATCATACCGAATACACGCAAATCCTCTGTTGCGACCTTTTTAAGAATCTCTTTGTCGTTATTGTATTTATCTCTCAGATCCGCTCCGAATCCGATCGCTGCCTGTTTGGTCAGACGTTCTTTGATAATTCCTTCCAGATCCGGGAATGCACCTCCACAGATGAACAGAATGTTCCTCGTATTCACTGTTGTAAGCGGAACCATTGCATTCTTGCTCGTTGCCCCGACAGGAACTTCCACATCACTTCCTTCCAGAAGTTTCAGCATTCCCTGCTGTACAGACTCACCGCTCACATCACGCTGACTGGAGTTTTTCTTCTTTGCGATCTTGTCGATCTCATCAATAAAAATAATTCCCTGTTCTGCCTTTTCGACATCATTATCTGCTGCCGCAAGCAGTTTGGATACAACGCTTTCGATATCATCACCGATGTACCCTGCCTCTGTAAGAGATGTTGCATCCGTAATTGCAAGCGGAACATCCAGAATCCTTGCCAGTGTCTTTACCAGATACGTCTTACCGGAACCTGTCGGCCCGATCATCAGCATGTTGGATTTCTCAATCTCAATGTCATCCATCGAATCCGTTGCCACACGCTTATAATGATTATATACTGCAACCGACATCACTTTCTTTGCATATTCCTGTCCTACCACATACTCGTCCAGTTTTGCTTTGATCTTGTGCGGAGCCGGAAGATTCCGGATATCTACTAACGGCTTGTATTCTTCGCCTTCTTTTTTCTTCTTGATCTTCTGCTGTTTTGGAATACTCTGCTCCATATCAGACATGTTGAATACCTGTACTCCCGGAATATTCATCAGCTGACTGTAATCGATCGGTCCGTTCGACATTGCATCAAAGCTCTTCTGCATGCAGTCATTGCAGACACAAATGTGGTTCGGAAGTTCGATCATCTTCCCTGCGACACTCTCCGGACGTCTGCATATAAAACATACTTTTTCATACTCATCATCATTTTGTTTCTTATCATCCGAATCTGACGTCTTCTTTGTTGTTTCTACTTCGACGTCTTCTACTTTTTCGATTTCCTGATTGTTATCGTCCTGATTGGTCATTATTCTCTCCTTCTTACTTTTTGTCGTATCTTTCACTCTGTTTTATCCTGGTTCTATGATTCTTCCTGGTTCACCAGTTCCAGAAATGTCTCTTCGGAAATAATCGGGATCCCCAGTTCATTTGCTTTCTTATTTTTGGAAGATGTGCTGGTTACATCATTGTTGATCAAGTAATTCGTTTTGGACGTTACCGATCCTGTCACCTTTCCTCCCAGACTTTCAATCAATTCCTTCACTTCACCGCGGTTTGCAAAATGTGTTACGCTTCCGGTGATCACAAAATTGACACCTTCAAAAATCTGTTTTTTTGTTGATGTCTCTTCCGGGATTGTCAACTCTTCTAAAAGCTTTCTGAAATTCTCCACATGCTTTGCATCTGAAAAATATCCGGTGAATGCCTTTGCCAGAACTTCTCCCACGCCCTGGATCTCATTTAATTCTTCTTCTGTAACCATCAAAAGGGCTTCTACATCATATTTCAACTCTCTGCAGATAACCTTTGCATTGGCAAGTCCGATCCCTGCGATTCCCAGTGAATAGACGACTCTTGGCAGCGTGGTTGTTCTTGCTTTTTCCACACTTTCGATCAGTTTCCTGTACGATTTTTCTCCAAATCCTTCCATTCCCTGAATCTCGTCTTTGTAGCGGTCCAGATGGAAGATATCGGCAAATGTATGGATATATCCTTTGGAAATGAATTTTTCCAGTGTTGCTTCCGACAATCCTTCTATATTAAGTGCATCTCTGCTTACGAATAATGCAAATGCCTTCACATGCTTTGCCTGGCATTCCGGATTCATACAGTATAATGCTTTCGCATTTCCTACCTGTCTGATCTTCGTCTCCCCCTGACAGACCGGACATCTTTCCGGAATATCTTTCACACCGCTTCTTGTCAGATTCTCTGCAATCTGCGGAATGATCATATTTGCCTTATAAACTTCGATCTTATCTCCGATGCCAAGTTCCAGTTCTTTCATAATGCTGATATTGTGAACACTTGCACGGCTGACCGTCGTTCCTTCCAACTCCACCGGATCAAAGATTGCAACCGGATTGATCAGTCCTGTCCTTGACGGACTCCATTCGATTTCACGCAGAATCGTTTCCCTGATCTCATCCTGCCATTTGAATGCGTAAGAATCTCTCGGGAATTTTGCTGTTCTTCCCAACGATCTTCCATACGCTATATCATCATATGATAGCACAAGTCCGTCAGAAGGAAAATCATTTTTACTAATCTCTGACGAAAATTTAGCAACTTCATCTTCTACTGTATCTCTGGTCACCATATGATATTCTACCGTCGTAAATCCCTGTGCTTTCAGCCATTCCATCTGACAAGCTCTGGAATTCTGAAAATCAACTCCATCTGCCTGCACTAACGTGAATGCATAAAACATAACATTTCTCTTTGCCGTGATCTGGTTATTGAGCTGTCTGACTGAACCACTGCATAAGTTTCTTGGATTTTTATATTTTGCATCTACATCTTCAATCTCTTCATTGATCTTCTCGAAGTCATGATATCCGATCACCGCTTCTCCTCTTAAGATCAATTCCCCCCGGTAAGCGATCTGCACCGGTACATTCTTGAATACCTTCGCATTGTTTGTAACCACTTCTCCGACTTCTCCGTTACCACGTGTGACCGCTTTATAAAGCTTTCCGTCACGATAAGTCAGCACGATCGTCAATCCGTCCATCTTCCAGGACATCAATACTTTCTGACTGCCAACGAAGTTCTTAAGCTCTTCTACTTCTTTCGTCTTATCCAGTGAGAGCATCGGGCTTTCATGCCTTTCTTTTGGGAGTTCACTGACAACTTCATATCCGACATTTACCGTCGGACTGTTCGACAATGTAATTCCCAGTTCTTTTTCCAGATCCTGCAGTTCATCATACAATCTGTCATATTCGTAGTTGCTCATGATCTCCTGCGCATCCTGATAATAAGATCTGGATGCTTTATTCAGAAGTTCTACTAATTCCAACATTCTCTCGTTCTTTGACTGTCCCATATAATTCCTTTAACTCCTGTTCTGTTAATTCTCTTACCTGTCCCGGTTTCAGATCTCCAAGTTCCACGTTCATGATCCGTATCCTTTTTAACACATCCACCTTATATCCGAGTGCTTCGCACATGCGCCGTATCTGTCTGTTCAATCCCTGTGTCAGAATAATGGAAAATGTATATTTCCCGGTCTTTTTTACTGTACAGGGTCTGGTCACCGCATCCAGATTCTTTTCTTTGTCTCTGATGTGTACTCCCCGGCTCATCTTCTCAATGAATTCCGGAGTAACTTCTTTGTTTACTCTGACCTTATATTCTTTCTCATGTGCATATCTTGCGCGCATCATGCCGTTGATCAGATCTCCATCATTTGTCATGATCAGAAGCCCTTCCGAATCTTTATCCAGTCTTCCTGCATAAGTGATGCGTACCGGATAATTGAGGAACCGGATGATGTTCTTTTTCTCCCTTTTATCTTCTGTACAAACAATCCCGGCAGGTTTGTACATTGCCAGGACCGTTTTTTTCGTTTTGCTTTTGACCACTTTTTTTCCGACACGGACCTCCTGTCCGTCTTCTACTTTCATGCCGGGAGCTGCTGTCTTTCCATCCACAGTCACAATTCCCGACTCGATCAGCCTGTCTGCCTCCCTTCTGGAACAGACACCGGCTTCGCTTAAATACTTGTTCAGTCTAATCATTCTGCAATACCCCGCTGATACTGTTATCCTGCACAAATGTATTACCGTTATACAGGAACAGAACACTTGTGATCTTATTTTTCTTCATAACTTCTCTGATATCATCATAATAATATCTTGGATCAACCACTATGATTTCTCTGTAATATGCCGTCAGAAACGGAATTACACTATTCGCATAGGAATCTTTTACAAGCAACAGTCTGTCTGTTGTATCTGCCGTCGTTCTGATATCCAGGACGGGATAATTACCGCCAAGAAATAATGCATATTTATCCTTTTCTTTCAACTTGGATGTATCGTATAACGTTGCTGTTTTCTTTTTTTCATTCACATTATTTACAACTACCTGTGGTGCTGTTTTCAGATCATCCGGTGCGTATATATAGATCGGCTCATTATAGTCTGTTTCATATCCGCTTGTCGCCGATAAGGTTCCGTTAAATGAATTCGTCACTGCATAGGATTTCATAGCCGGTGCTTTCGATGTATCCAGTTTCATAGCCGCAGCCAGCGCCTGATATCCATAGTAAGCACCAAGCGTCGTCCAGTGATGATCCGTATGGTAATATATCTCTTCTGCTCTGTGCTTTTTCAATGTATCTTCTACATTTACCCACTGAAAAGCTGTCCCAAGCGAAGCCTTTATTTTCTGAAACTGTTTATCCTGATCTTCTGTCACTGCACAATACGGAAGTTTGTCCGACTCGATATTTGCAGCATTCGGTACCAGCATCATATACATCGGGATATCTTTATATGTCTCCTGAAACTTTTTCATTGCATCCAGATTTGCTTTCAATTGTTCTTCATCCGGTCTGGCTATATCCTCTAACAGATAATGATCCTTTCCTTTAAATACACCATTTGCCTTACGTTTTCCTGCGATCAGATCAATACGGCTCTTTAAAGCTACCCAGAAATCTCTTCCCGCAAACTGATCCGATACATAAGATTCATACTGTTTCATCCATCTTCCGCTTTCAATACCGGAAATCGTAAGCTTAGGTCTCTGTTCCAGTGCCCGGTTTTCTTTTGCCGAAAATTCCCTGTCAGCAGTTGCAATATTTACCACGAAGAAGATAACCATCATTACAATAAACAGCAATGCAATTACTTTATTTCTCTGTTCTTCTCTTTTTCTTTCCCATTTCTTTCTCGACTGTCTCATCTTTGCTCCTAGAATCTGAAATACAGGAACGGATTATAGGTCTCCGTTACCAGATATGCAATACAGACAATAAACAACGCAGCATATACCACACTGTTAATGATTGTTGTATTCCATTTTTTTGTTCTTAACATATGCTCGTATCTGAAATGAACCAGCGGCGTAGAGCCAAATATCAGGATCAGCCACAGGATCAGGTTGCTTGTAAGAAGATACATACTCTCTCTGTCTGCAAAGCCATGTGCACCTGCACCAAACATCACTCTGATATAATCTGCTGCCTGTCCGAATGAAGAGCTGAAAAACAATACCCAGCCGATCACAACCAGAACAATACTGTAAATATGACGGACTACATCCGGAAGTCTGTCCAGTACCGGCGACAGGAGATATTTTTCAATGATCAGGATCACCCCATAATAGAGTCCCCATGCCACGAAATTCCATGCAGCTCCATGCCATAATCCGGTCAGAAACCATACGATCAGAAGATTCCTGATGTGTTTGATCTTCGATACCCTGTTTCCTCCCAATGGAATATACACATAATCCCTGAACCAGCTGCTCAGCGAAATATGCCATCTGCGCCAGAACTCCGTAATACTCTTAGACACATATGGATAGTTAAAGTTCATATTGAATTCAAATCCAAACATCTTACCGAGTCCGATCGCCATATCCGAATATCCACTGAAATCAAAATAAATCTGGAACATATACGCAAAAGCTCCAAGCCACGCCGTCATCACGGCTATATTACCTTTCGCAAGTCCGCTTACCTCTGTAAAAATCATCCCTGAGGTATTCGCCAGTAATACTTTCTTCGCAAGTCCCCGGATAAAATACATGCTTCCTTCTCCGAATTTTGTCCTTGAGACTTCTCTGGACGCAAGCTGTTCATCTACATCTGCATATTGCACGATTGGTCCCGCAATAAGCTGCGGAAACATCGTTACATATAATGCAAAATTAGGAAGATTCGTCTGCACTTTTACATTTCCCCGATATACATCAATGATATAGGATAATATCTGGAATGTATAAAAGGATATTCCAATCGGAAGCGGCAGTGCATGATAAGAAATATGTACCGGAAGTATCCCGTTCAATGTGTCCAATACAAACCCTTCATACTTAAAAAATCCAAGTACTGCCAGATTAATGATAAGGTTAAAAACCAGGCTCCGCTTTGCAGCTCTCTTATCCTGCAGATTCCTTGCAATATCCAGTCCACTGAAATAATTAAACAATATGGACAGTAGCATCAGAAACAGATATACCGGTTCCCCCCATGCATAAAACACCAGACTCGCCAGCAATAAGATCACATTCCGGAATCTTACCGGCAACAAATAATATAAGATCATCACAGCCGGCAAAAATGAAAATAAAAAAAAAATACTGCTAAATAACATCTCTCTAATTCCTTTTTATCAAATACTCTTCTTAAATGCCGCATCGATACGGTCTGCATCCTTTGAAACTGCCAGCAGCACATAACGTCCTCTGGTCTCAATAATTGCAGCATGTATCAGCTTTGTTTGTTCTACACCATAACCTTCAAAATTCTTTTCCTGTGTATTTACACGACTTTCCACTGCCTTTTCAACCGTCTCGATCTGACTTTCGTTTTTTACCTTTATTACGAGTATTTCATTCACACTCATAACGTCATCCGGAATATACAGACTGATTCCTTCATAATCATTGGCATTCAGACTGTAATATTTTTTCAGATCCTGTGTTGTGCCTTTTTTCATTCCTTCTAATTTTACGGCTTTTGTGATATTCTTTTCAATCGTGTCTACGGATACGGTATTATCCCCTTCCCGGGTCACAAGAAATACTACATAAATGATCAGGAGGACTACCATCAAATATTTTAACAGATTAATCCTGTCTAATTTTCCGTTTTTCATTATAATTCTGCAACCTCCGCCATATGATTTACCCATTCTTTATAATAACCGGTTGACATATGGATTCCATCACCGGCATAATACTCCTGTTTCACCAGCTCTGTATTATCAATAAATGTTACTTTCTCTTTTTCACATAATTTTTTTAATTTCTGATTGAACTCCGGAATTTTTGCATAGACAGAATTCTGATCAATTGCAATCTGCGCTGTCGGAAGTATACTGTTAACATATATTTTTGTATCCGGCAGTGATTTTTTCAGATCTCTGATCACCGGCCTGTATGCTTTTATGAATCCATCCGCATCTCCATTCTGCGCTCCGACATCATTCATCCCGTAAGAAAGGAATAATACTGACGGTTTCATCTCTTTTGCCCTGGCAATATGATCTGCCAGTTTTTCATTATCCCCCGCCGACACACCGGCTCCACGGTCTGCCTGTACATTTGCCTGATCCAGCACACCATATTCGTACAATCCCTGTGTGATGGAATCCCCCAGGACCAGACAATCTGCAAATTTTTCGCTTGCCGGCTGTTCTTCTGCATCCTGTTCTGCCTCACGTTCCTGCGTTTCTAACTCCTTAATCTTTTTATCTGCCTTAGACACATCCATCTCATCCATCGTCTTCAGGATCTCTGTGCCCTTCTTTGTATCCTTCTGTGGATTACTGAGCCTGCGCGCCACCGTAATCCCGCCAATCACCAGAATAGCAACCGCAACGATCACTGCAGTCTGAAGTACCCGGTCTTTTTCTTTCTCACTTTTTATTTCACTTTTCTGCTCCTCAGGATTCACCTCCTGAGTCTCTTCTTTTTCTTCATAAATTGAAGTTTTACTCTCTATATCCACGAAATCTTCTCCTCTTTCGTTTCTCTGTTGATCCTAAATATGTATATCCAATTTATTTTACTGTTTTTCTTTTTGAATGTCAATTTATATCCTCTTTTCTGTCGTCTTTTGTGCTATAATGTTGAATACATTTCCTTATACCTGAAAGGGGAAAATGATCATATAGATTAACAGGAGGTTTTCCTTATGAATGTATACCAGTTATCAGCCAAAAATTGCATGTCGCATCTGCTCTTAAAAGACACTTTCGACAACTTTTCTTTCATAGAAGGCGAGATCACGACCTTCAACAAATTTACCATCAGCGGCTTTCTCCAGGAAGACTTCTTTGATGAAAAACCTGAAGAAACCTACTCCCGCTGGAATAAAATCCGAGACTTCTGCTTCCAGATCATCCGCGGTAAACGCACTCCATTGGGATTCAAGATTGTCCTTGCGCTTCCGGAAGATCAGATCCCGTACTTTCTGACCGCCCACGGTCTCACCGGATACCGCCCGGAAGAGATCCGGGGGCTGTACCTGAACTTCCACTACGATGGACATCACTTACAATGTATCACCGGAACTTCTCTGAACACTTTCACCATGGACAAATCCATCGAAAGAGAATGGGATCAGGAAGTAAAAAACATTTTAAAATCCAGATCCATTGAAGGTGACTACTGATCTGCAGTTTCCGATATAAACAGAGCCGTGCCGCCATGGATTTTCCTTCCACAGCCGCACGGCTCTTATTTTTCATTCCGCCAATCTTAACTTCAAATCTTTACTTTGTAAGCAGCATCATGATCTCATTACTTCTCTGCACAAACGCAGTCATCTCTTCCGGACTGAGCGGCTTATGTGCCAGCATTGCCAGATCATATAACTGTTTGCAGATAATACTTGTGTTCTCACTGTCTTTATGTTCAACTACATACTGAACCAGCGGATGATTTGCATTCAGGATCAGTGTACTTGTTGTACCCATATCCATTCCGTTCATGCCATACATTTTCATCATTTCCTGCATACGACGGTTTTCTTCGGATAACGTCATCATAGAAGCAACATTTTCATCTTTCAGTTTCTCGATTTTAACATCCAGATTCTCGTTTCCAAGCTCTTTGCGGAAAATCTCTACCAGACTGTCAGATTTCTTCTGGAATGCTTCCTTCTCTTCTTCGACAACTTCTTCCTTTGCACCTGCTGTTACATCGGCATCGATTCTCTGGAACTTGATATTCTGGTTACGCTGCTCTAACTGTGTGATAAACGGCGAATCAATGTTGTGTCCTAAGATTACCGCATCCATGCCCTGGTTCTTGAACATGTTAATGTACTGGCTCTGCTGGATCTCGTCCGTCACATAATAAATAACTGTCTTATCCTCTTCTTTGTTCTCAGTATTCTGATCATCTGTCTTGGCATTTTGATCTTCTACTGTTCCTCCATTTGCCTCGATGCAATCTTTCAATGTCAGATATTTGTGATCCAGATTCTTAAACAGAACCGCATCTTTCATCTTGTCACAGAATTTTTCATCTTTCAGGCATCCGAACTTGATGAACGGACTGATGTTATCCCAGTATTTCTCATAATCTTCTCTCTTTGTCTTACACATTCCGGAAAGCTTATCTGCAACTTTCTTGGAAATGTACTCCGATATCTTATTGACGAATCCATCATTCTGCAGTGCACTACGCGATACGTTCAACGGAAGATCCGGACAGTCGATCACTCCCTTTAATACCATCAGATATTCCGGAATGACTTCTTTGATATTATCTGCGATAAATACCTGGTTATTATATAATTTGATCGTTCCTTCAATAGAATCATACTCTGTGTTGATTCTTGGGAAGTACAGGATTCCCTTTAAGTTAAATGGATAATCCATATTCAGATGAATCCAGAACAACGGCTCTTTGTAATCCATAAATACTTTGCGATAGAAGTTCAGGTAATCCTCGTCACTGCATTCATTCGGATGCTTTGTCCACAGTGGATGAATATCACTTAATGAAACCGGACGCTTTTTAATCTTTACTTTTTCTTTGGCAGGTTCCGTCTCTACCATCTCTTTTTCGCCGTTTTCATTCTCTTTTTCTTCCATCTTGGCATCTTCGTGAATATGTTCGATCACTTCATCGTCATCTTTCAGATCAGCTTCATCAATGGTCTCATATTCCGGTTCTGCATTTGCCTTGGAAAGGAAGATTTCTACCGGCATAAAGGAACAATATTTTTCCAGAACTTCTCTCATTCTGTATTCATTTGCAAACTCCAGACTGTCCTCATTCAGATACAGTGTCATAGTGGATCCGACTTCCTGTTTGCTGCCTTCTTCCATCTCATACTCTGTTCCGCCGTTGCTTACCCAGTGTACCGGCTTTGCCCCTTCTTTATAGGAAAGGGTATCGATATGTACTTCGTCAGCTACCATGAATGCAGAATAGAATCCAAGACCGAAGTGTCCGATCATATCATCCTCTGTTGTCTTATCTTTATATTTTTCAAGGAACTGTGTTGCTCCGGAAAATGCGATCTGTGTAATGTATTCTTCTACTTCATCGGCTGTCATTCCAAGACCATTATCTGTAAATTTCAGAGTCTTTTCTTCTGGATTGACTTCAACTTTGATCGCCGGTTTATAATCATCCGGCAACTGGTATTCACCCATCATATCCAGTTTCTTCAGTTTTGTGATTGCATCACATCCGTTGGATACCAACTCACGTGCGAAAATATCGTGATCGGAATATACCCATTTTTTAATAATCGGGAAAATGTTTTCACTGCTGATTGACAAACTACCTTTCTTTGCTGCCATTGTAAATCACTCCTATTTCTACTTTTTATATTTCTATCATATTAGTGACAAAAGGTACTGCTTCTTCTGTCGGCAGACACCTTTTTGCTACATTTTTTCATCTAAGTGATATGATAATACTGCTTATTTTAAAAGTCAATAGAAAATTAGCACTCTTTCAAAAAGAGTGCTAACAATTCTGTGAAATTTATAAACCGTTTATAAACTTTACTCTATACTTTTCAATGATTCTACCATGTCAATCTTTTTCAGTTTAAAATACATTACCCAGTTTACGAACAATGAGAACCCTATCGTAAATAAAAAACTGTAGATATAACTTTTCGGATAAATACTCCGGCCAAACATTGCCGCATCCACTTCTACTGTCTGAATTACAAACAAATGCAGAATCTTACCGAATACAACACCTGCCACGGATCCGATCAACGTCAGCAGGATATTTTCACGGAATACATATTCTGCTACTTCCGTATCATAGAATCCAAGTACTTTCAAAGTCGCAAGTTCTCTCTGGCGTTCTGTGATATTAATGCTGTTCAGATTATAAAGTACCACAAATGCCAGCATTCCGGCTGAGACGATCAGTACAATGATAACCAGATTCAGGCTGGCCAGCATATCATCCAGCTGATCTCTGATATCAAGCAGGTATGAGATTGTCAGTACCTGATCTTTTGACAGGATCTTTTCTCCCGCCTTTTTCACCTGGTCCTCCGAATATCCGTTCTTCGCCCGGAACATGATACAATTATATTTCACCGTCTTTCCAGATACCTTCTTGTAGTACTGCGGTGTAAAATAGATATAATGTCCCATGTAATTTTCACAGATATGCGCAATCTTTACAGTGACACTCTTCTCCGTTCCATTCTTCACTTTGACGGTATCCCCTTCTTTTACATTCAGAAGTTTCGCCGTCTTTTCACTGACAATTACTCCATCACCGGTGAGTGAATACGATTCTTTCGTCTTCCTGTCATGAAAATCCACATACTTTTCTGCAATTTCTGGATTTCCTAATATGCACTGGTACACGCTGAGTTTTTTACCGCCTCCGGATGCGGTCACACTCCGCATATCTGCCTCCATATAACTCTGAATATCTGAATCTGTTTTCAGATACTCCTTTAACTCTTCTTTCTCTGTCTTTGTCACATCATCTTTATAGAATATATGTCCATCATACAGCTGAATCTCTTCATACTGAATATCTGCGATCTCATATACAGAATCCCTCACTCCATATCCGACCAGCATCAGCGCCATACAACCGCCGATTCCGAATACGGTCATAAAGAAACGCTTTTTATAACGCATCAGATTCCTGATCGTGGATTTCCATGTGAAACTCATACGTTTCCAAATGAATCCTATTCTTTCCAGAAATACTCTCCGCCCTTTTTTTGGTGCCGGCGGCCGCATCAGCACTGCCGGTTCCGCTGCAAGTTCCTTATAACAGGATGCAAGCGTTGCTCCCATAGTACATGCGATCGAGGCAGCGGATGCCATCACAGCATAACTCATGTGGTATGGTACGTATATCTTCGGAATATGCGGATACATGATCTCATATGCATAGATTATAATGTACGGAAGGATTTTCTCTCCCACCAGTACTCCAAGGACACTTCCTCCTGCCGTTGCAAGGAATGCATACCCCAGATATTTCGATGCAATGGAAAAATTCCCGTATCCCAAAGCCTTCATGGTTCCTATCTCTATTCTCTGTTCCTCTACCATACGTGTCATACCGGTCAGACTGATCAATGCCGCAACAAGGAAAAACATAACCGGAAATACTTTTCCGATCGCACGCATACGATCCGCATTTTCTCCGAATCCATCATATTCTATCAGTGTACTTCTATCATATACATACCATTTTGGATTCTTGATCTGACTGATCTGCTTACCGGCATCAGCAAGCTTTTTCTCGCTTTTTGCAATTTCTGCTTCCGATGTCTTCTTTCCGTCTTCATATTCTTTCCTGGCATCGGCAAGTTTTGCTTCATTTTCCGCAATTTCTGCCTCTCCTTTTTTCAGCGTCTGCTCCTGTGCTTCCAGTTCTGCTTTCCCTGCATCTAACTGTTTCTGCCCGGACTCTATACTTGCCACTGCACTGCTAAGCTTTGTTTCACTTGCATCCAGCTGCGCTTTTGCCTGATCCAGCTCTGCTTTTGCATTCGTAAGCTGCTGTTTTACAGCGTCCAGTTCGTTCTTCTTTGTCTGGTAATCCTGTTCTTTCGCATCCAGCGTCTGCTTTGTTTCCTGTGCCTGTGCTTCCAGCTCCCGGATCTTCTGCGTCAATTCCTGATCCTGTTCTGTTTCTCCGGACACCTGTGCTTTTAATGCTTCTATGTTCTTCAGAAGTGTCTGATATCCATCCCATCCCTGGTCAAGTTCTGCTCTGTATACGGCCAGCCCCTGTTCTCCTGTCTGGATCTGTTCCTGTGCTTCTGCATACTGTGCATCATAAGCTGCTTTTCCCTGTTCATACTGCTTTTTTCCCTGCTCCAGTTGTTGAAGACCATTTTGATATGTTTTCTTTGCCGCATCCAATTCCTGCTGCTTCGCCCGGATCTTCTTCCCCGCATCTTCCATCTGCGACTTCCCGCTTACGAGTGTTTCCTTTGCCTGTGAAATCTGCGTCTCTCCGTCTGTAATCTGCCTTTCCGCATCTGAAAGTTTCTGCTCTGATTCTGCTTTTCCGTCATCTAGCTTTTTCTGCACCTTTTCAAGCTTTGTATTCGCTTTATCCAAAAGTTCTTCCTTACGGATCTTTCCTCTTTCTTCTGTGATTGCTTCCAACCGTTTTTTGACTGTCTTTACTTTCTGTTTATATGCACCGGTATATGCAGTCAGATCTTTTGCGTCCTGCACCTGCACATACATTTCCGTATATACATCCAGATGAAATGTTTTCTCCGGTACTACTACAAATCCGCTGACTATACCTGTTCCGATTGTTGTACTTCCGCGATTCAATGCTATGTAACACGGTGAATTCCCTTTTCCGACAACCTTTAGTTCATCCACCTTCAGGGTATCCTTCACCTTGTCATCCGTCCCGGACTTAAGCCTGATCGTCTCTCCGACTTTATACTTCATCTGATCATCTACCAGACATTCTCCCACTTTTTCCGGCATACGGCCTTCACTGACCGTAATCTTATTTATATCTTCCATCCGTGACATCACGTGGAGTACATATTGCTTCTTATTCTTTATATTCAGGAAATCTGCACTATAGGCTCCTTCTGCCTTTCCAACTCCTTTTACATTTCTGACTGCCTTCACATCATCTTCCGTAATTCCGAGTGTACTGACTGCCTTGATATCCATCAGGTCTGACTTATCAAAATACGCATCTCCGGTAATCTTCATAGATGGCTCGGATGCCCGGATGCCGGAAAAGAACGCTACTCCCAGCGCAACAATAAAAAGAATAGAAATAAAACGTCCGAAACTGCGGCGGATCTCCATGTAAAAATTCTTACGTGTTATCTTTTTTGCCATCTGCCGTCCCTGCCTTTTACCATTCTATGGTCTCAACCGGAACTGGTTGCGGATTCTGTATGATCTTATCAACCCGGCCGTTTTTAATCTTGATCACCCGGTCTGCCATTGGCGCAATTGCCGAATTATGTGTGATCAGAATCACCGTCATTCCACTGTTCCGGCAGGTATCCTGTAATAATTTCAAAATGGATTTTCCTGTATTATAATCCAGCGCACCGGTCGGTTCATCGCAGAGTAACAGCTTCGGATTCTTTGCCAGTGCTCTTGCGATCGACACTCTCTGCTGTTCTCCTCCCGACAACTGCGCCGGAAAATTATCCAGTCTTTCTCCCAGTCCAACTTCTTCCAAAACTTCCTGTGCATCCATTGGATCCTTACATATCTGAAGAGCCAGTTCTACATTCTCCAGTGCTGTCAGATTCGGGATCAGGTTATAAAACTGAAAGACAAATCCGATATCATCTCTTCTGTATGCCGTCAACTGCTTCGTCGAATACGTTGCAATGTCCTGACCGTCAACCAGCACCTGTCCCGACGTAGCGGTGTCCATTCCCCCAAGAATATTCAGCACCGTTGTCTTTCCTGCACCACTGGGTCCGACTACAACTGCGAATTCCCCTTTCTTAATCTCAAAGTCGATTCCGGCCGCTGCCATGATCTCAACTTCCCCCATCTTATATATCTTCCTGACATCTTTTAAGGTCACAAATTCACTCATATACGTTTCCTCCGTGTGGGCATATTCGTATTATAATTATATCATCTTTTTTACTTTATTTGGAATTTAATTGGGATTTAATTCAGGAAGGCTGTGGATACCCGAACCGGAATAAAGCTTGGAAAGGCGTTCCTGCTCAGGTTCCATCGGCGGGTCAATTCTAAAGGGGTAAAATTCTGCTAAAAGCAGGCTTTCAAAATTTGAAACTCGGCATATGCCTCAGACAGTCAAATTTTGAAAACCTAACGCAGAATTTTACCCCTTAAGAATTACCAACGCCTCTTTCACATTCACTGGAACACCTTTCCAAGCTTTATTCCGTGTGTATCAAATGCCTTAAGAATGAAATGGCAAGTGCGTAACCGTAGTGGCCTCCACCGGGTTACATTTCCGGGCATTTTATTTATTAACATCCGCTGCCAGTCACGACTTGAAGGAAACAATAGATAAGGATTATTGTGAATGTGGAATGCCGTTAGAAACAATTAGAGAGTCAGAAGCACCGTTAAAGGAACGAAGCGAACGTGTTTGAGGCGAACGCCGAGTTTGAGCGTAGTTCCTTTGCTTTTAGGTGGTTCTGACTCTCTTAGTGTTTCTTATGGTATGGAACCTGAACAAGAAGCCTTATCTATTGTTTCCTTCAAGGACTGAGAGGCCGCTTCCCCAGTTAATAAATTAAATCCCGATTGCGCTACGGTGGATCTAGCTCTGCCCTACAGCATCTCTATAAATGCCGCAATACGGGTATTCAGCTGTCCGATATCAGCCTGTGAGTAGTCTGTCTCTACATTGATATACGGGATTCCTTTCTTCTCATTTACAAATTTGCGGATAGAGAGTGACTCAACATTATATGTATGACAGGCCTGAAGTGTCATCTCTACAACTCCGTCTACCTTGAATTCATCGATCAGGCGGTCAAGGAGATCCAGTCTGTTTGGATTCGGTGTCATAACGGAACATCCGATATTCAGGTAACGTCTTGCCAGTGCATCATATACATCCGGATTCTCTTCGTCAACTAATTTATCGAAAGATTTTGCTCCGTTGCAATTCTCGAATGCTACTACAACTCCACCGTTGTCTTCTACTGCACGGATCACTTTCTCGGTTGCTCCTCCGATCGGGCATCCGGTGATCAGAATACGAGGCATCTTATCAAGTCTCTTTCCTTCTTCATATTCTTTTTCAATCTTCTCTCTCATTGCTTCGATCTCTGCCGGAATTGCTTTACGGTCAAACTTGAATCCGCTTCCGTATAATACTTTGAACAGGTCACCGCCTTTGATCGGTGCAGGGTCAAGTGTCATAACGTGATACAGCTCTTTCATAGCTTTTCTTACTTTATTTTCTTCTTTTACAGCCTCTAATACAGCTTCATCTGTAATCTCTACGTCGAATTTCTTTTCCAGATATTTTTTGAAACGGATCAGCTCACTCTTCCACAGCTGTAATGCCATCTCACTCTGTGTATTTGGCAGTTCCATCACAAATACATCTTTGAAATCTGACATATACTCATACATTTTCTTCTTTCCGTCACAGGTTGTCTCCCCAACAACTACATCTGAGAAATAGAAGAATGGACATTTATCAGTCTTGGCAAATCCATAGCTTGATTTGATCAATGGACATAAGTTCTTTGGCAGGTCTTTCTCTGCATCCGGAATGGTCTCATCGGATACAGAACATAAGCCTACCGTAACTGCTCCCATTGCTCTTGCGATCTCTGCCGGGAAATAAGTACAATATGCTCCGACAACCGGAACTCCCTGATCCTTTAATCCTTTCATTGCCATAAATGATTTCTGACGCTGCTCGGCAAATTCTTCGAACACTTCCGGCAGTTCTTTAATTAACTCCATATTAAAATTCCTCCGTATTTTTCTTGATTTTTTGATAAATTTTTCATAAGACTATCATACCACTCACACTTCATTTTACCTAATAGGAAATATTAATAAATCGGTTTATTCTATCATTTTTATCTATAATCATCATTTGTTTTCTCTATGATAACGTACAAAGCTATATTATTTTTGATAATCTTCTGTATTTTCCATCCGGTAATCTGTTACAATATCGATAAATACTACACGAACTATATAATGTCTTATGGAGGTTTTCGATATGAATCAAAAAATATATTTTGACAATGGCAGCACATCCTGGCCGAAAGCACCCCAAGTTGCCTCTTCTATGTCAGAACTTTTAGAATCCGGCGCCTTCAATATCAACCGGGGAAATTATGAAGGTGCGTATGAGCTGGAAAGTCTGGTGCTTCTCACACGTATGCAGCTCGCCAGACTTTTTCATGCGCCGGATTCCAGACATGTCATATTCACACCGGGAATCACTTATTCCCTGAATTATCTGATCAAAGGTCTCCTGAGACCCGGAGATCACGTACTGGTCAGCAGCCTGGAACATAATGCCGTGATGCGTCCGCTCTGCCAGCTTGCTTCACAGGACATTCATTACACGATGATCCCTGCTGAAACAGATGGTACAACGCAACCGGAATCTGTCGAAGCACTGATCCGCCCGGAGACAAAAGCAGTCATCATGCTTCATGCTTCCAATGTATGCGGAACCATTCTGCCGATCCGGGAGATTGGTGATATCTGCCGGCGTCATCATCTGTTCTTTGCCGTAGACACTGCACAGAGTGCCGGTTCTGTCGATATCGATATGCAGGAATGTAATATTGATTTTCTTGCTTTTACCGGACACAAGGGTCTGCTTGGTCCCCAGGGTATCGGCGGCTTTCTGATATCGGAAGCACTGGATCATGAACTGACGCCTCTGATCGCAGGCGGAACCGGAAGCCAGTCGGATTCACTCCTTATGCCGGACTATCTCCCGGACAAGTACGAAAGCGGTACCATGAATCTTCCGGGTATCATCGGACTTCACGCTGCCCTGACTTATCTGGAAGAAGCAGGCATTCCGGCTATCCATCAGAAGAAAATGGAACTGACCGGATATTTTCTTAAAAGAATACAGGAAATCCCACAGGCACATATTGCGGGAAAACAGACGATTCAGGACCGGCTTGCTGTCGTCTCTCTTGATTTTCCGGAGTATGATAATGCCGAGATTGCATTTTCCCTGGAACAGGATTACGGGATCATGACAAGAGTCGGTCTTCATTGTGCTCCGATGGCACATCAGGCCCTGCATACCATGCCACATGGAACCATCCGTTTTGCCTTCAGCCACTTCAATACCACAGAAGAAATTGACTGCTGCATCGACGGGTTGCGAGAATTATTCTCAGTATAGAATTTACAAATATATCTTATCGAACTTGTGAATTATCTATAACCAATTCCTCCGGTATGCATTGCCCTGGTCTTCCAAACGTGTTACGGTTATTTTATCGATAACATCGGATCAATTACATTATAAGGAGGTATTTTAAAATGGCTGATTATCGTAAAATGTGGGAAGAACTTGGGATGGATGTAGACCTGCATGACCAGCTCTGCGCAGTACTGCCGCAGGCATTCGGGGATGTATTTTTATCACAGGAAAACCGTCCGGATTCTATGGACTATTATAATATGGTGGTTGCCGATATTCATGGTATCCGTCCTGCGGAACTGATCGAACATCAGAAAAAAGGCGGGAAAGTATTCGGTACATTCTGTGTATATGTACCGGATGAAATCGTATTCGCAGCAGATGCCATTGCTACCGGATTATGTGGCGGATCCCAGTTCTGGGTTCCTGGCGGAGAGAAAGTCCTACCTGCCAATACCTGTCCACTGATCAAGGCATCTGTGGGTGCACGTCTTGACCGTACCTGTCCATTCTTCCGTATCGCAGACATGTTCATTGGGGAGACAACCTGCGATGGTAAGAAGAAAGCATGGGAGATTCTTTCTAAAGATGTACCGTTACATGTCATGGATCTTCCACAAATGAAGCGTGCCAAAGATATCCGGGCCTGGGCAGAAGAAATCGAGACATTTAAGAATGTCGTGGAAGAATTTACCGGAAATGAAGTAACTGCTGAAAAACTGGCAAAAAGCATTACATTAATTAATAATAAACGAAAAGCCCTGGAACGTCTTTACAACCTGCGCAAGAATGAGAATCTTCCGATCAGCGGATGTGATGTGCTCCTGATCTCTCAGATTGCATTCTATGATGATCCTGCGAGATTTACACAGATGACAAACAAGTTATGCGACGAGCTGGATCAGAGAGTGAAAGACGGTGTGAGTGTTGTCCCTGCCGGAACCAAACGTATCATGCTGACCGGAACTCCTCTTGCAATTCCGAACTGGAAGCTTCATAATATTGTAGAGACCAGCGGAGCAGCGATCGTCTGCGAAGAGATGTGTACCGGAACCAGATATTTCGAAAATCTTGTTGATGAAAGCAAGACAACCCTGGAAGACCAGTACATGGCTCTGGCCGAAAGATACATGAAGATCAATTGTGCATGCTTTACACCGAATGAAGGACGTATCGATGACATCTTACGTCTTGCAAAAGAATACAAAGTTGATGGTATCATTGATGTGAACCTTAAGTTCTGTAACCTGTATGATACCGAGGGATATTCCGTAGAGAAAGCAATGAAAGAAGCCGGAATCCCTGTTCTTGGAATCGAGACTGATTACACCGACAGCGATGCCGGACAGCTTCGTACCAGAATCAGTGCATTTATCGAAATGTTAGATAATAAATAAGTAACCGAGGTAACAGATCATGCAAAAGATACAGCATTATGTATTATTTCCCAACCATGACAACGGGATGCGTCTGTATGGGATATTAAAAGAAGCCGGTATCAAGGCCACCATCGCTCCTACGCCGCGCGCAGCCAGTAAGTGCTGCGGAATCTCACTGCTCGTCAGAAAAGATGATCTGGAAGCGATCCGGAAATTCATCGATGAGAATCATATTGAGATTTTGAAAATTGCCGCCATTGAACGAGATATTAATCCACGGCGGGACAGATATTGTTAAAAAATTAATATTAAGCGAGGAATGAATTTATGAATTATATTGGAATTGATATCGGATCTACCGCATCCAAAGTTGCTGTAAAAGGAGATCATGATCTACATTTTGTACTGCCAACCGGATGGAGCAGCAAAGAAACCTGCCAGACGATCAAGGATCGTTTACTGGAAGATGGCATCGATGTGTTATCGAACGATTCGAAAGTTGTCGCAACCGGATATGGCCGTGTTGCCGTAGATTTTGCTGATCATGTTATCACAGAGATTACCTGCCACGCAAGAGGCGGCCGTGAGATGGCCGGTGATGAATGTGCAATTATCGATGTCGGCGGACAGGATACCAAGATCATCCTGGTGTCCGGCGGTATGGTGCAGGACTTCCAGATGAATGATAAGTGCTCTGCCGGAACCGGTAAATTCCTGGAGATTATGGCAAATCGCCTGGGCGTTACCCTGCAGGAACTGTTTGATATGGCGGATAAAGGAACTGTTCTTCCGATCAGTTCCCTGTGTACGGTATTTGCCGAATCTGAGGTCATCAACTATATCGGTGAGGGACAGAAGCGGGAAGATATCGCAGCCGGTGTTGTAGATTCAGTTGCAAACAAAGTGGCTCAGCTTGCCATGAAGAAAAACCTGCCGGAGAAAGTGATCCTGACAGGAGGACTCAGTAACAGCACCTATTTTACAAAGATTCTCTCACAGAAACTCGGACAGACTGTATCACCTACCGAACACGGAAGATATGCGGGTGCACTTGGTGCCGCACTCCTTGCAAAGGAAAAGAAAAAAAGATAATAAAAATAACGCAGAACCGGATTTATGATTTTAGAAAATCCGGTTCTGGTTTTTTTTGTATACATAGATTGACATACCTTTTCTGCCTTTTTATAATGAACAACGGAGACGGTATCTGTCCCTGACAGAACCATACTCAGAACTGAAGCACTGGAATCTCATAATTTTCAACAAAAATGAGCTTATATTTTTAGGAAATAAGACTCAGGACCAGATGTATTCTGGCTGATTTTTTTTCCTTAAAAGGAAAGGATATATGAGATGACACTTGAATTATTAAAAGGAAAGATCCACCGCGCTACTGTCATTCAGGCAGAACTTGATTATGTAGGAAGCATTACGGTGGATGAAGCATTACTGGAGGCTGCTGGAATTCTCGAATATGAGAAAGTCCAGATCGTTGATGTAAACAACGGAAGCCGTTTCGAAACGTACACCATCAGCGGACAGCGTGGCAGTGGAATGATCTGCTTAAACGGAGCTGCTGCAAGATGTGTCAGTACCGGAGATAAGATTATCATCATGGCTTACGGACAGTATACGCCGAATGAAGCAAAAGAACACAAACCTGCGGTTGTATTCGTAGATGAGGAGAACAAGGTAAGCCGCGTGACCAATTATGAACGTCACGGGCTATTAAAAGACATGGAATAAAAAGATACTTAATTATCATAACGTATTTTTTTGCATAAAACCACCTGAGATCACAGTGTATTCAGAAGAGAACTCTCCGAATTATAACGAATAAAGGAGAATACCAATGCAGGTAACTAACACAATTGAAAAAACAAGAGAACTCGTAAATAACTGGAAAAAAGAAGATAAGACCATCGGTCTTGTCCCTACTATGGGATATCTCCATGAGGGGCATGCCAGTCTGATCCGTCGCTGCCGCGAGGAAAATGATATCGTTGTTGTATCTGATTTCGTCAATCCGACACAGTTTGGACCGAATGAAGATCTAGAAGCTTATCCAAGAGACTTTGACCGCGACAGTGCACTTTGTGAAAGCATCGGAGCAGATCTGATCTTCTGTCCGTCACCGGCGGAAATGTATCATGATCCACACGCATTTGTCAGTATCGATACTTTATCTGATACGCTGTGCGGCAAGACGCGTCCGATCCATTTCAAAGGAGTGTGTACCGTTGTATCAAAGTTATTTAACATCGTAAAACCGGACCGTGCTTACTTTGGACAGAAAGATGCACAGCAGCTTGCTATCATCCGCAAAATGGTTTTGGATCTGAACTTTGATATCCAGATTGTCGGATGCCCGATCGTACGTGAAGAAGACGGACTTGCCAAATCTTCCCGTAATACATACTTAAGCTGCGAAGAACGCAAAGCTGCCCTCTGCCTTTCAAAAGCTGTAAAGAAAGGTCAGGAACTGATCCGGAATGGTATTGCCGCATCTGAAGTATTAGAACCGATGTGTGAAATCATAAACAGTGAACCTCTGGCACGTATTGATTACGTATCCATGGTCGATGCACTCAGCATGCAGCCTGTTGACTCCGTAAATGCTGATGTCCTGGTTGCTATGGCAGTTTACATCGGAAAGACACGACTCATCGACAATTTCAGTTACGAGGTATAAGATATGGAGCATGTTACAAATGCATTATCACGGCTCAGCTCTGTTCTTACCAAATATATCGGAATGATTATTATCTGCTTTTCTGTCATTGCCTTCTTTTGGCGTGATGGATTTGCATGGACTACAAACTATACTTCGATCTTTCTCGGCGTTGCCATGTTCGGCATGGGACTGACTATTCATATCGGAGATTTTAAAGTGGTATTTACCAGACCCAAAGAGATCATTATCGGATTTGTCGCACAATATACGATTATGCCGCTGATCGCATGGGGACTCTCGGTCCTCCTTCATCTGCCAACGGATATCGCACTTGGTGTCATCCTGGTCGGATGCTGCCCCGGCGGAACTGCCAGCAATGTGATTACTTATATCGCAGGTGGTGATGTTGCACTTTCTGTTGGCATGACAATCACTTCAACTCTGGCAGCACCGGTTATGACGCCGCTTCTGGTATATCTACTTGCCGGTGCATGGGTTCAGGTATCTTTTCCTGGGATGGTGATCTCGGTTGTAAAGGTCGTACTGATCCCGGTTCTTCTAGGTATCCTTCTCCGTAGACTGATCGGCAGACATATTGAGAAATTATCCGGCATCCTTCCGCTGATCTCCGTTGTATCCATCGTCATGATCATCAGCGGAATCGTCGCAGTAAATGCGGAAAAAATCATGACATCCGGATTCCTCGTACTCTGTATCGTTATCTTACATAATCTTGCAGGTATGGGACTTGGATTACTTGCCGGACGCATCTTCCATGTGGAATATGACAAAGCAACTGCCCTTGCGATTGAAGTCGGTATGCAGAACAGCGGTCTTGCTATCACACTCGCCACCGCAAACTTTGCTGCAAACCCATTTGCCACACTGCCTGGGGCAATCTTCAGTGTATGGCACAATATTTCAGGCTCTTTATTCGCAAGTCTCCGGCGCAGCGGAAGGTATAAGATAAAGAAACAAATAGCAAAAGCAGAGCATGTAATTTAATATATACAGCAAAAACCTCCTGTGAATGGAACATATCTAATTCCATCCACAGGAGGTTTTTTATGCCTCTTTACATTACCACCGTACCAATCAGATGCACGATAAATGCTGCGATCCACGCAACCATACATTGTCCCAGCACCACATATGCCGCCCATTTTGCGCCAAGTTCTCTCTTGATCGATGCAATAGCCGCAACACATGGTGTATACAACAGACAGAAGACCAAAAGGCTTGCTGCTGCCACCGGCGTAATTGCTCCCGTCAGTTCTGCCGTACTTCCAAAGAGTACCGAAAGCGTAGATACCACACTTTCCTTTGCCATAAATCCTGTGATCAGGGCAGTAGAAATCTTCCAGTTTCCGAAACCAAGCGGAAGGAATACCGGTGCAATGATTCCTGCCACAACTGCCAGGATACTGTCCTTGGAATCTGCCACCACATTCATGTGTAAGTTAAATGTCTGCAGGAACCAGATGATAATTGTTGCAAAGAAGATTACGGTAAATGCTCTCTGCAAAAAGTCCTTTGCTTTTTCCCACAGAAGCTGCCCTACATTCTTTGCTCCCGGCATACGGTAATTCGGAAGTTCCATGACAAACGGTACGGCTTCACCTTTGAACATCGTTCCTCTTAAAAGCAGCGCCATCAGGATTCCCATCAGTATTCCACCAAAATATAACGCTACCATCACTACTGCTCCTTGTTTTGGGAAAAATGCTGCCGTAAAAAATGCATAAATCGGGAGTTTCGCCGAGCAGCTCATAAATGGTGTCAGAAGGATCGTCATCTTACGGTCTCTCTCCGAAGGCAGTGTCCTGCTCGCCATAACACCGGGAACCGTACATCCGAATCCTACCAGCATCGGTACGATACTCCGTCCGGAAAGTCCGATCTTACGGAGTAATTTATCCATCACAAATGCAACTCTTGCCATATATCCGCTGTCTTCCAGAATGGACAGGAAAAAGAATAAGGTAACGATAACCGGAAGGAAACTTAACACACTTCCCACACCGTTAAAGATTCCATCGATTACCAGCGAATGAATAACGGAATTGACATTCCAGGATGTCAACGCACCATCTACCAGATTCGTAAGTGCAGAGATTCCCATATCCAGCAGATTCGACAACGCAGCTCCGATCACATTAAATGTCAGCCAGAATACAGCCGCCATAATTGCAACAAAGCATGGAATAGCTGTATATTTTCCCGTCAGGATCTTATCCATCTTCGCACTTCGCAGATGTTCCTTGCTTTCTTTCGGCTTCACAACCGTAGCATCACAGATCTTCTCAATAAATGTAAAACGCATATCTGCAATTGCTGCGGACCGGTCAAGTCCACGTTCCTGTTCCATCTGCTTTACAATATGCTCCAGAAGCTGTTTTTCATTCTCATCCAGCTTGAGCTGTTCCAGGATCAGTTCATCCCCTTCTGCCAGTTTGCATGCCGCAAATCTTACCGGAATGTCTGCCTTCTTTGCATGATCCTCGATCAGATGCATGATCCCGTGCAGGCATCTGTGTACTGCCCCGCCATGGTCATCTGCATCACAGAAATCCTGTCTCCCCGGACTTTCCTGATATTTTGCCACATGCACGGCATGCTCGATCAGTTCGCCAATTCCTTCATTCTTCGCAGCCGATATTGGAATAACCGGTATTCCAAGTTCCTGCTCCATCTCATTTACCAGAATCGAACCGCCGTTGTCCCGCACCTCATCCATCATATTCAGTGCCAAAACCATAGGAATATCCAGCTCCATCAGCTGCATGGTCAGATACAGGTTCCGCTCAATATTGGTTGCATCCACGATATTGATGATTCCCTTTGGATGCTCATTTAACACAAAGTTCCTGGTCACGATCTCTTCACTGGAATACGGCGACATAGAGTAGATTCCCGGCAGATCTGTCACCAGGGTATCACTGTGTTCCTTGATCACTCCATCTTTACGGTCAACTGTCACTCCCGGGAAATTTCCCACATGCTGATTAGAGCCGGTCAGCTGGTTGAACAGTGTCGTCTTTCCGCAATTCTGATTTCCTGCCAGTGCAAATGTCAGTGTTGTTCCATCCGGCAGTGGATTCTCATCTGCTTTTTCATGATATTTTCCACCTTCTCCAAGTCCCGGATGATCAATCTTCTCTTTCGGAATCTGATTCTTAATCTTAATCTCATCACGGACATCTGTAATCTCTATCTTTTCCGCATCTGCAAGCCTGAGTGTCAGTTCATAACTATGGATACGAAGTTCCACCGGATCACCCATTGGTGCGTATTTTACCATGGTAACGTCTGCCCCCGGAATAAGTCCCATATCCAGAAAATGCTGTCTCAATGCACCTTCTCCACCTACGACTGTCAATGTTGCACTTTTGCCGATTGGTAATTCTTTTAATGTCATCGTCTGTACTTCCTTCCAAATTTATCTACAGGCAGTGGTATTATTTCCACTGTTACTGATAATTTTTCTCAACTCGTAAGGTTAGTATAGACTTATCGATAATTTTTGTCAATAACAACGGGGACAGGAAATTTGGCTTTTTATCTGTCCCTCATGGATCTTTCTGATGCTAGATACCTCGTTTTTCTAACATTGACAAATATGAATCCCTTACTGTCTCTGTCTTTTCGCATCCCAACATTCTCATTAGCTCATATATCATATCCAATCCACCTGCTCGTTCTTCTTCTTTTGCAACAATTATTTCCAATTCCAGAAAGTTACCCAGATTCTCTACCTTATCTGCAGCCGCTATCATATGATCTTTTATATAATAACCTCTTGTCTTCTTCACTCTGCAAGACGCTGGATAAAATTCAAGTTCTTTAAGAATGTCTTCCATCTTTTCCGGCTCATAGATATCAATCTCTGTTTCTTTCCTGGTCATGGATACCTGATCTAATTTCGGTCCTTTGCAGTTAAGCTGTGCTTTTACTTCTCCCGTATCCAGATTCTCCGTCTTACGGATGCGCAGTGCCTTGTCCTTCTTCCGCATATCATAGTGATCGCTTGTAAAATAAGTATCCGTCTCTACAACAGTTTTCTGATATATGAACCCTGTTTCAAGCAATTTTTGCTTTATCTTTTCTATATTTTCAATGGGTATTTTTACCTCTACTTCTATCATCTTTTTAATGCCTCCGATGATTCTGTTTTCCGCGCTTAGACGATTTCCAGAAATACATCCACTTCCCCGCCACAGACCATACCTTCTTCTTCGGCTTCATTTCCGGTCATGTCTACATGGCAGATCCTTGCCTGTTCTCCCTCTCCTGCTGCCATAAGTCTGGCAATCTGGATGACTCTTGCTTCCATACATCCGCCGCCGATCGTCCCAACGCAGCGGCCATCTCTGTATATCAGCATTTTGGTTCCCAGCCCCTGTGGTGCGGAACCATGTCTGGTAATGATCGTTGCCATTATCTTCTTTTCCGGATACGGTTCCTGAGCAGTCAGCGCACGCATAATTTCTTTGGAATATCCATAAGTCCGTTTCTTCCTGTTCTTTACTTCAATAATCTCTGCAATAATTGCCACTCCGATCTCTGCCGGTGTCTGCGCTCCGATATCCAGACCGATCGGTGTATACACTGCATCCAGCACCTCCTGATCCACGCCTTTTTCCGCCAGACTTTGTTTTACCAGTGCTGTTCTTCTGCGGCTTCCGATCATACCGATATAGGCATGCTCTTTTGCGGCTATTTTCTCCAGACAGATTTGGTCATACCGGTGTCCTCTCGTCAGGATCACAAAATACGTATCCGCACTTCCCTGTATCTTGTCCAGTGCTTCTTCGAATGGTTCGCAGATAACCTGTGACGCCCCGGCCAGTCTTGCATGATCCGCATACATCGGACGATCTTCCAGTACAATTACCTCACAGTCCATCATCACTGCCATTTTAATCACCGGAATCGACACATGACCGGCACCACAGATCACAATCTGTTTTTCCTGTCCCAATGTATCGCAAAATACTTTCTCATTTCCAATATAGGTGATTCCACTTTCTGTAATATTCTTTATCTCATCTGTATATCCATGAAAATAACCATTTTTCCTGCTTTCCCAGACAATTTTTCCATCTATGACCAGTGCCTTTTCAGAAATGCATCTGCCTCCCAGCAAAGTAAGCACCCTGCGTTCGGCCTGTCCTTCACTTTCCTGAATTGCTTCCATTAATTCCGTCATTCTACTTTCCATAATAGTTTCCTTTCCCACTATCTTTCTTCTGCATTCTATTGTAAAATTGAATGTACAATAAGTCAATGAACGGAAATGTTCTGAAAGGAGGAATTTTATGAATCCCACAAAAGAATTCAGAGATTATCTAATCTCGCAGGGTGCTGCTTTGGTCGGAATTGGGGATCTGACCGCAGTTCCATCTTCTGACTACCCGGTCGGTATTGCAGTCGCAATCCCGTTACCGAAACACGTCATCAAAGGTCTTCAGCTTGCTCCAACAAGAGAATACTACGAACTTTATAATTCTTTGAGTGACAAACTGAACACCATCGTAACTGCCGGTGCAAAATACCTGACTGACAAAGGCTATCATGCTTATGCCCGGACGACAGACCAGAAAATGACAGATTCAGATAACTGTATTCCATTGTCACATCAAACGATTGCCACCCGAGCCGGTCTCGGCTGGATCGGTAAAAACAACCGGCTGGTGACACCGCAATATGGATCTGCCGTAAGGATTTCTTCTCTTCTGACCGATGCCCCGCTGACCTGCGATGCTCCGGTTACACGCTCTCAGTGCGGTGCCTGTCATGCCTGTGTCAGATATTGCCCGGCACATGCCCTGAAAAATACTTTGTGGCGTCCCGGCATACCTTGCGAAAATATCATAGCCATCTCCACGTGTCATAAGAAATGTCGTGAGATCATGCAAAAAAGCACGGGGATTGATGCAGATCTGTGTGGAAAATGCTTTGCAGTCTGCACTTATACGAAGCAGTATTTGAAGCAGTGCCGGGATGTGTAAGATGTGTTGTTTTTGGGATTTAATTTATTAACTGGGGAAGCGGCCTCTCAGTCCTTGAAGGAAATGTTAATAAATTTAAAAAAATGACTGATACCAAGCGTATCAGTCATTTTTTAGCTTTTCTATCTCCATTGCCAACAGAATTCCTTCACATTCCATTCCGTCTTTTTCATCCATATCCAACAGTTCATTAATCCGTGCAATTCTTGGCAACAATGTATTCCGGTGAATCCTAAGCCTTGCGGCCGTCTGTGCAACATTTCGTTTCATCCGAAGATACCAGTACAATGTCTCATAAAGTTCTTTTCCTGTTTTCCGGTCCTCTTCTTTCAGAATTTCTAACTCTTCCATATATACTTTTTCCTGTCCCAGATGTTCACTGATACAGTCGATTGCAAGTTCATGGTAATAATTCTCTACAAGCATTACCGATTCTTTCTGTTTCTGCCTTGAAGCTATATTCATCACCTGCCACTGAAGCTGCCTGTTCTCTTCTTTTTTCTCACAGTCTGGAAATCCATTTCCAATTATCACTTTTCCATCTACATCTGCCATAGATTTCCGGCATATATCAATTACACAGTTTCGGGCTTCTTTTCCTTCCATTCCTGACAGGAATAATTCGTTATCCTGCATCTGCCGCAATTTCAGTCCTGCTATTATTTTTTTCTCTCCGATCTGTTTTGCAAGCTCCTGTCCGATATGTATAAGGTCTTTTGATTCTTCTGCCATAATCCACATATAATCCGGAATTTCTCTTTCTTCTGTCTCACGGCTATTGTCTCTCATATGATAACTTTTTGCCAAAAGTTCCAACAGTTCTTCTACATTTTCCTTACTGACATCATCCGGAACAACTGCCATTACAACACCATTCTTCTCTGACAGCTTATATTCCATCCTTTTATTGTTTTCCTGCTCTGCTTCTTCCCTGCTGATCCCGATCCAATCTTCTACCTCTTGTTCACCGGCCTTTATGCCTACCGGAATATGCGTATATTTCCATATCTCTTCCAGAATTTTCTTTCCTGACTTTTGCTCCGTTAGTCCCGTCAGTACAATCTTATAACAATAATTGATATCTATACGTTTTTCTGTCTCCGGCTGGATCATTTCCAAAAATGCTGTCAGTCTGGTAGCAATCTGCCCCTGATCTGCAGTAGAATAATCCGTATCAATGGCAATATATGGCAGATGTTTCTCTTCTGTTACAAATTTTCTGATATAAACAGACTCCGCCCCTGTTGCATGACATCCGGTCAGTATCATCTCTACCACTCCGTCTACATGATATTCCTCTATGATCTCACCGATCAGATCGATCCGGTTATCGTTCGGCGTCATGATCGAACATCCTGTTGACAGATATTTTCTGGCAATAGCCTCGTAAATGTCTTCACAGTCTTCCTCCACCGGACTCCCCAGTGTCCGCACACCACTGCAGTTTTCAATTGCCACAACAACTCCGCCATTATCTTCTATCGCACGGATCACTTTCAGGCTGTCCCCGCCGATCGGGCACCCTGTCACCAGTATTCTCGGCCGCTTTTCCAGATGCTTTCCCTGTCTGTATTCTGTCATGATCTTATCGATCACTTCTTTCACCACGCCTGGAGTCGTCGCAAAATCGAACCTGTATTTGCTTCCCTGGACCATCTTCTGGATATCCTCCCCACTTACCGGTACCGGATCCAGTTTCATCACTTCGCAAAGATTTTTCAAAGAGGTACGGATCTGGTTATTCAAATGTACGGCATCACGGATCATCTCTTCTGTAATTACCATATGAAAGAACTCTTCCAGATATTCTTTCGTCCGGATGATCTCACTCTTCCAGAAAGCAAGTCCTCTTTCAGACTGACTGTTCGGAAGTTCCATTACATGAACAGGTTTGAACTCTGCCATCAGCTCATACATCTTCTTTTTTCCGTCACAGGTCGTCTCTCCGATCACAAGATCAGCAAAATGAAAAAACGGACATCTGTCACTGATTGCAAATCCATAACTGGATTTTACCAGCGGACACATACTTTTCGGCAGATCGCGTTCCGCAGCCGTGATCGTCTCATTGGAAAAAGAGCAAAGACCTACCGGGATTGCTCCCGCTGCCATTGCAAGTTCTGTCGGGAAATAGGCACAATACATTCCTATAACCGGAATTCCCTTATCCTTATATTCTTTTATTTCCAGAAATGCTTCTCTCTTTTTTTCTCCAAACTCTTCAAATATCTCTGGTAAATCCTGCACCAGTTTCATATATGCTCTCCTTACTTTTGCCTTTTCTCATCTTGTCTCGATATATCATACATCATCATAAATGCCAGCAATTCCCTTGCTGTTTCGTTATCATTGATATCAGCTTCTATACATTCCCTGATCTGCTTTAACCGGTAGACCAATGTATTTCTGTGAATATGAAGGCTGTCTGCTGCCATTGTTACATTATTTTCATTCAACAAATATACCTTTAATGTATAGTAGAGCTCCGTATTATTCTCTCGGTCTTCCTGAAGCAGCCGTAACAATCGGTAATCACTTAATCCCGCTTCTTTAAAGAGCGGTGTTGTATATGTGTAAAGTCCCTGCACCGACCATTCCTTTTCCCGTTTCATAACCGGGTCATTTTCCAGTCCGTTTACCATAGACATGCGTTTTAACAACTCGTACTTTGTAACACATCTGTCTAATTTCCCAAATGGTTCACTGATGCTGCATCCAATCTTTTTTTCCATGATCTTCTGGTAAATTTCTTCCGTATTTTTCGCTCTTAATCCATAAAATAATATCTGGATCCTATCTGTCTCTTCGCAGATACAATATCTGTCCCATATTTCTTTTATCCACAATACATTCTTTTCCTGAATATCCTTTTTTAACATTAATACTTCTATGCATTGTCCTGTCCATATTTTTTCTGTCTGCTGGATCCCATCTGCTTTCCCGTGAAACAGACTCCAGGCAAGTATGGCTTCGCGCATCGGTTGTAAAACCATCGTCTCTTTTACCACATCTTCAAACTGATGCCTTACTGCCTGTCCGATCACACTTCCCAATTCTTCAAAAAACCGCCGGGACTCCTCTTCACTATATAGAATAACTACATATCCAGCTAACCTTCCCATTGTTTCAACAGGTTGAAGTATAAGCTGATGTTCTTTCGTATCAGCTTCCTGGCAGAATTTCTTATAGTCTGAAAATGTCACATGCTTCCATCTGATGGATTCGCTCCCATCCTGTTCACAGGTATGCGAATATGCCAGGATTTTTCCTGTCCCTGACACAAATATTACTTTCGCACCTGTATATTCATTTATCTTTTCTGCAATACTTTTTAATACTGGTTTTTCCAGCATTGCTTCAAAAATTATTTTATAACAGACTTCAATCTCGTACATATCTTTTTCACTCCATATACAGATATTTTCTCGTAGAAAATTATTTCTGTCAAATAGAAAATCATATGCCAGTGATTTCGTCTTATTGATAATTTCTATAACTATTTTCTCACTAAATTCGCAATCAGTGCATTGACACCAATCTCTACATTCTCTTTTGATGTCGCAAGATTCATTCTTATAAACGTACCAAAGCGTTCTCCGCCGAACCAGTCACCGAAATCAACGGCCAGACGGCACTTCTTCTGGATCACTTCTTTCATCTCATCTGCACTTACATATGCTTCCAGATTGATCCAGCAAAGATACGTTCCTTCCAGCGGAGTCACAACCGCCTCCGGAAGTTTTTCCGCAAGTTCTGCTTTCAGATATTGATAATTCTCTTCGATCTGATCCAGTACCAGTGTCAGCCATTCATTGCCTCCTGCATATGCAGCCTGAGCTGCAACATAACCAAAAGCATTTCCTCCCAGTACTCTGTTGCCTTTTACATAAGCATCCCACTTTTCCTGAAGTTTTTCATCCGGAATGATCACCATAGAATTCTGTGCACCCGCAATATTGAATGTCTTCGATGCAGCCACGATCGATACCATAATATCATTATACTCTCCGATTGACAAAGATGGGATATGCTTATTCTCTCCAAATACCAGATCCTGATGGATCTCATCTGATATAATATACACCTGATGCGCTCTGCAGATTTCAAAAAGCCGCTTTAACTCTTCTTTTTTCCATACTCTTCCCGCCGGATTATGTGGTGAACACAAAATAAATAATTTCACCTGATGGTCTGTGATCTTTTTCTCAAAATCATCGAAATCAATCGAGTATTCTCCATTCTCGTTCTTAAGATCGGAACAGATTAAATTTCTGTGATTGTTCTTTACTGCGTCTAAAAACGGATAGTATACCGGTGTATTTACAATTACTGCATCATTTTCTTCTGTCAGAATCTGCAACAGCCAGTGGAATCCTGCTACAACTCCCGGTGAAAACCGGATCCATTCTTTTTTCACTTCATATCCGTGATGCTCCCTCTCCCAGTCAATGAATGCCTGATAATAAGCATCCGGAATCTTATAATACCCATACACTCCGGATTCCACATATTCCCTCAGTGCACTGACTACACACTCCGGTACACGGAAGTCCATATCTGCCACCCACATTGCATGAAGTCCTTCTTCTCCGAACATTTTCTGCTGTCCGTCCCATTTATTACAGTTTGTATTTCTTCGGTCTACATAAACCAGCTTTTCCATTCTGATACCTCTCCTGTTCTTTTTAATTTTCCTTCAGTTCTCCCATACAGCCGTGAATCGCAATATTGGCAAATGCGGCAGCCGCTCCTGCCAGTACCGTATCATCAAACTGATATTCCGGACTGTGCAGCCCCGGAATTGCTTTTTTCTCTTCCGGTTTAATTCCAATAAACATATAGACCGCCGGAACACGACAGCTATATTCTGCAAAATTTTCTCCGCCAAGATTATCTTCTTCTATAATATAAACATTTTCCTTTCCAAGTACATCGGCTACTGACTTTTTCACTCCGTTTAATAATTCCGGAGCGTTCTTTACACTTCCCCCGTGAATCCTGATATCTGCCTGATAAGAAGTTCCGTATACCTGGCAGATTCCTTTTATCTCTTTTTCCAGTTCTGTTTTCATTTTTTCCAGAACTTCTCTTTTTACGGCTCTCATCGTTCCGCCAAATACGCAGTCCTGCGGAATGATATTTCTGACATTCACATCCCCTGCCTGCATATAAGTAACTGACATGATCTTAGGCTCTGTTCCACCGATCGTACGTGTCAGTATTGCCGGAATATGCTGGTAAATCTCATTCGCTGCCGCAATCGGATCAATCGTCTGCTCCGGCCATGATGCATGCCCCTTCTTTCCAATAATTCTGACTTTAAAATCTCCCACACAGCCAAATGCATAGCGTCTCACGATTCCGATCTTACCACTCTCTACAGACGGCCATCCATGTGCGGCAAATGCCATATCCATCTTCGGATCTTCCAGTACTTTATCTTCTTCTATCATCGTATCCGCGCCAAGTCCGACTTCTTCCCCCGGCTGAAATACGAATCTTATGCATCCACCGAATTCATCTGTCAACTGTGCCAGAATCTTTGCCGCACCGATCAGCCATGTCGCATGTCCGTCGTGTCCGCATGCATGCATACGTCCGTCATGCCTGGACTTGTAAGTGCTTTCCACTTTTTCTTCCAGTGGAAGCGCATCTATATCCGCCCGCAGCAAAACATTTTTCCCATTCTCTTTCTTCCCCTTAAGTTCTGCGATCAGACCATACCCACCGGCAGCATGTTCTCTTATCTTAAGCCCCGGGATCTTATGTAATTCACGGCTGATGATCTCGTGTGTCTTTGGAAGGTCGATTCCAAGCTCCGGATACTGATGCAGTTCTCTTCTGATGCGGATCAGTTCCGGTTCTGTCTCTTTTGCAATTTGTCTTATCTTATCATTTATATTACTCATTGTACCAACTCCTCAAAAAAGGCCTGCACAAACCCTGTGCAGACCTTTCAGCCATTCTATTTACGATTAACAAAATTCAGGAACTGCTGAAGTCTTTGATTCTCTGGATGATCGATGATTTCTTCCGGTCTTCCATCGGCTGCAATTCTTCCTCCGTCCATGAACAGGATTCTGCTTGCTACTTCTCTTGCAAATCCAATCTCATGCGTAACCAAAATCATTGTCGTTCCTTCTTCGGCAAGAGATTTAATCGTATTCAGTACTTCTCCTACCAGTTCCGGATCCAATGCCGATGTCGGCTCATCAAATAATACCACATTCGGATTTACTGCAAGTGCTCTTGCAATTCCAACTCTCTGCTGTTGTCCTCCGGACAGTTTCGATGGGTAAAAGTCCTTTCTTTCACTCATTCCTACCTTATCCAGCAGTTCTAACGCAATTTTTTCCGCCTCTGCCTTTGACTTTTTTTGTACAACGGTCAGCGCTTCCATTACATTTTCTAATGCAGTCTTATTCTTGAAAAGATTATATCCCTGAAATACCATGGAAGAATGTTTTCTCAATTCTATTACATCCTTCTTTGTATGGTTCTGTGCATCTACCGTTACATCACCAATTGTTATTTTTCCCTTTGTCGGTACTGTCAGGTAATTCAGACATCTGAGTAATGTAGATTTACCAGTTCCCGAAGGTCCTAAAATTGCAATCACTTCATTCTTATTGATCGTCAGATTGATATCTTCTAATACTTTTGTATTTTCATCAAATTCTTTATATAAATGTTCAACCTTAACCAACTGTGTTTCTGTTCCCATACGTTTTAATCTTCCTGACTTTTCTTATTTCTGGATTAATTTTGTCATATCAGCATACATCCATTTTTCAGTAATCTTTGCTACTGTTCCGTCATCTAACATATCCTGGATTACATCATCTAATTCTTTTGTCAGTTTATCTCCGTCATCTGTTTTTTGGAGGAAATAAGCTACATTATTTGCCAGAAGCTGTTCATCAAAGAAACGGAATTTTGCATCTGTATTGTTATGTGTAAATGCATTTACATTTGTTGTTGTATTCGCATATGCATCAATTCTTCCAAGTTTCAGATCGTTCATACCTACAGCACTGTCTTCATAAAGTTTTACTGTAAATCCTTTTTCTTTCGCCATGTCTTCGATGATTGTCTGTGCAGCCTGTCCGTTTGTACATCCTACAGTCTTTCCTTTTAAATCATCAGATGTCTTGTAATCAGAATCATCATTTACGATAATGCACTGTGAATCTCCGTAGTATGGGATTGTTGCATTATATTTGTCTGTTCTTTCTTCTTTTACTGCAAGGCAGTTTGCAACTACATCAGCACGTCCTGTATCCAGTTCTCCCCACATAGCATCGAAAGAAGCCTGTTTTACTTCTACTTCCCATCCGGTACGTTTTTCAATTTCATCCCACATCTCTGCGTCGATACCTGTCCATTTTCCATCATCAGAAATAAGGCTGTATGGTTCTCCTGTTCCAGATGTAACAACTGTTACTTTCTTTCCGGAATCTTTTTTGTCATCACTCTTAGACTCTGAACTTGCTTTTTTATCTGAATCATCAGATTTGGCATTGCTTCCGCATCCTGCAACAGTTCCTACTGTCATCATAGTTACTAATAAAGCAGCTAATACACGTTTTTTCATAATACTTAATCTCCTCTTTTTCACATAAATGATAATGCATCTATCTTAATGGGGTTGTTCCATTTAA
The DNA here is from genome assembly GCF_009875615.1 of Dorea sp. BIOML-A1. Classification (NCBI taxonomy): domain Bacteria; kingdom Bacillati; phylum Bacillota; class Clostridia; order Lachnospirales; family Lachnospiraceae; genus Dorea; species Dorea sp. BIOML-A1. The sequence continues at coordinate 1,775 of NZ_WWSA01000024.1, read as the reverse complement.
GATCTTGTCTTAATACATATTTGCACATTTCTTTTCTAATAATTTGTGTAAGATTCCAAGCACAAATATAATCAGCCAGTACACCAGCATAACGGCAGCATAAATTTCAAAATATCTGAACGTTCTGGCTCCCTCAATCTTGGCAGCTCCCATGATATCCGGTACACCAAGCATAAATGCAAGCGAAGTCATCTTGATCAGGTTAATGATGTCGTTAAAAAGCGGCGGTAATGCCACACGTACAGCCTGTGGAATTACGATTCTCGTAACCAGCTGAAAATTCGTCATTCCCAGTGAATATGCAGCTTCTTTCTGTCCTTCATCAACGGATAATAATGCTCCTCTGATACTTTCTGACATAAAAGCTCCCATATTAAAACTCATAACTACCGCTACAGCGATAAGTGGTGTCATATTTCTTACAAATGCACTGTATAATGCAATTCCATAATAGAAGAAATACAACTGTGCTACGACCGGTGTACCTCGCATAATGGATACATACACTCTTGTCAGCTGATACAATACCGGAATTTTGTAATAACCGATGATTGCAATAATGACTCCCACGATCAGTGCAAATATTGTCGCAGCTATCGTTAATTCAAATGTAATATTAACTTTACTTGCAATAATCGGCAGGACTTCCAAAAAATAACTTACTTTAAACATTTCACCTACTCCAGACCTGTTATTTCTATTCCTAACAAATTAACATTTTAACATCTTCAAATTATTTTTCATCGTCATTGTCCTACAAAGCATTTGTTAATTTTTGTATCTTTCGCACATATTCTATAAGTATTATGATTTATAGAGGTTTTCTATATATATTTTTTTTAAGTAAATGTTTTCTTATGATTGTTGTGTATTCCTTCTTATTCTATATGATACTCCCTTAGTTTTTTCCTGCGTTCTTTATAATCCGGCATATACTTCTCTACCACATTCCAAAATGCATTCGAATGGTTCATCTCTTTTCTGTGTGCCAATTCATGCACCACTACATAATCAACCAGTTCTTTTGGCACAAATAACAACCGATTATTAAAATTCAGATTTCCATTGCTGCTACAGCTTCCCCATCGTGTTTTCTGATTACGCATAGATATCCTTCCATATGTAACACCCATTATTTTTGCATAATATTCAACTTGCCCTTCTATATACTGTCTGATCTTCGCTTTTCCTTCTTTTGTCTCGATCGGTGGAAGACCTGACATATCATCCCGATTGTTTCCAGCCAGACTCCATTCCTGCCGCTTTCTTATAATCCATGCTTCATGTTCCCGGATAAATCTTTCTATAATCTCTCTTGGTGCCCGCATTGGAACTCTTGCATTTACTGTACCATCATATTTCACTTCTAACCCCAGTGTCTTCCTTTTTGATCGTATAATCGGAATCTCTATTGTTTCATTATCTGTTTGTAAAATGTATTTCATATTATTTATCCTTCTCATTCATTATAAAGTACTCTCTTATAACATAAAAAGACAGAAATCAAATCGATTTCTGTCTTTAACTCCCCGAGTTGGGTTCGAACCAACGACCCTTCGGTTAACAGCCGAATGCTCTACCACTGAGCTATCGAGGAATACTTATATAGTATAAACCCTTTTGTCTCTTTTGACAAGGGTTTTTACTTGCTTTTTTATTTTTATGTACCTTCAAAACTGCATACAAGAAATATCTCTTTTTCATCCTACCTATCACCTTGCTTGGTCATGCCCTCGACCGATTAGTATCAGTCAGCTCCATACATTACTGTACTT